>JBIKTI010000083.1:0-8067 GCA_044348205.1 Phycisphaerales bacterium
TGCGGCACCACGCCCGAGCACATCCGCGAGCTGCGTTCGCTGATCGACGGCCTCGGCCTCGACAAGAAGCCGCAGCGGCGCACGATCGAACCGCAGGAGCCGGGCTGCTCGAGCCTCTACGGCTTCGTCGAGTTCAAGCAGGAGAACTCGTTCCTCATCGTCGCAGAGCGCACGAACGCCAACGGCTCGCGCAAGTTCAAGCGCCTGCTCGACGAGAGCGACTTCGACGGGCTCGTGTCGATGGCGCGCGAGGAGATCAAGGACGGCGGACAGGTGCTCGATGTGTGCGTCGACTTCGTCGGCAGGAACGGCCCGAAGGACATGGCCGAGGTCGCTGCGCGCTATGTGCGCCAGGTGAACGCGCCGATCATGTTCGACTCGACCGACGCTGTCGTGATCGAGGAAGGCCTGAAGCGCCACGGCGGCAAGGGAATCGTGAACTCGATCAACCTCGAGGACGGCGAGGAGCGGATGAACCGCATCTGCCCGCTGTTGAAGAAGTACGGCGCGGCCTGCGTGGCGCTGACGATCGACGAGGACCAGCAGGCCGGCATGGCGAAGACGGCGGCGCGCAAGCTCGAGATCGCGTCGCGCATCCATGACCTCTACACGCGGAAGTGGGGGCTCCCCGAGGAGGACATCCTCTTCGACCCGCTCACCTTCACGATCGCGACCGGGAACGACGACGACCGGCGCCTCGGCCTCGAGACGCTCGACGGAATCGCTGCGATTTCGCAGCGTTTCCCGAAGTGCGGCATCATCCTCGGCCTCTCGAACATCTCGTTCGGCCTGAAGCCGTCGGCGCGTGCTGTGCTCAACAGCGCGTTCCTGCACCACGCGCGCGAGCGCGGCCTCACCGCCGCGATCGTGCACGCGTCGAAGATCATGCCGAAGAACCGCATCCCCGCCGAGCAGTGGGACGCGGCGGAGTGGCTCATCTTCGACCTTCGCGGCGCGTCGCGGCCGGCCGGCCAGCCCGAGAACTTCGATCCGCTCCTCCACTTCATCTCGCTTTTCCCCGATGGCGCGGAGGAGATGGTCGCGAAGAAGACGCTCGCCGATCTCCCGATCGAGGAGCGCCTCGCGCAGCACATCATCGACGGCGAGGACCGCAACCTCGACAAGAGCCTGATGGAAGCGATGGAGAAGTATCCGCCGCTTGCGATCATCAACGACCACCTGCTCGGCGGCATGAAGACGGTGGGCGAACTCTTCGGCTCGGGCCAGATGCAGCTTCCGTTCGTGCTGCAGTCGGCTGCGGTGATGAAGAAGGCTGTCGCATTCCTCGAGCCCTTCATGCCGAAGGCCGAGGCGGGCGCGGGCAAGAAGGCGAAGATCGTCCTTGCGACCGTTGCGGGCGATGTCCACGACATCGGCAAGAACCTCGTCGACATCATCCTCTCGAACAACGGCTTCGAGATCCACAACATCGGCATCAAGCAGCCGCTGCAGGCGATCCTCGACGCGTGGCGCAGGACGGGCGCCGATGCGATCGGCCTGAGCGGACTTCTCGTAAAGTCCGTCGCGGTGATGGAGGAGAATCTCCATGAGATGAACCGCCTCGGCATCACCGTGCCCGTGATCCTCGGTGGCGCCGCGCTCACGCGGCACTACGCGGAAAGCCACTTGCGCCAGATCTACAAGGGACCGCTCTACTACGGCCGCGACGCGTTCGAGGGGCTTTCCGTGTGCGACGCGCTCGCGTCGAAGACGCTCGCCAAGATCGACGCGGAGATCGACGCGCGCGTCGAGAAGCGCAGCGAGGTCGACGCGAAGATCGCCTCCGCGCGCGCGGCCGCGCCGATCGTCGAGGTCGCCCCGCGCTCCGCGGTTGCCGCCGATGTCGCGATTCCGAAGGCGCCGTTCCTCGGCGACCGCCTCGTCGAGGAGATCCCGCTCGAGCAGGTGTACCCGTACATCAACCTCGTCGCGCTCTTCCGCGGGCAGTGGGGCTTCAAGAAGGGCGACATGGACGAGGCCGCGTACGAGCGCTTCATCGAGGAGAAGGCGCGGCCCGTCCTCGAGCGGCTCTCGCGGCAGTGCCGCGAGGAGCGCATCCTTCGTCCGCAGGTCGTCTACGGCTACTACCCCGTCCAGTCGGAGGGCGACGATCTCGTCGTGTTCGACCCAGCGGACCAGGAGCGCGAGATCGAGCGCTTCCGCTTCCCGCGCCAGCTTGGCCGCGAGCGGCTGTGCATCAGCGACTTCTTCCGCTCGCGCGAAAGCGGCGAGAAGGACATCCTCGGCCTCCACTGCGTGACGGTGGGGCTCGAGGCGAGCCATCGCGCGAAGCAGCTCTTCGAGCGGAACGAGTACACCGAGTACCTCTATCTCCACGGCTTCGGCGTCGAGTGCGCAGAGGCGCTGGCCGAGATGTGGCACAAGCGGATGCGCGCAGAGCTCGGGATCGGCACCGACGACAGCCCCGAGATCCGCAAGCTCTTCACGCAGCACTACCGCGGCTCGCGCTACAGCTTCGGCTACCCCGCGTGCCCCGACATGAGCGACCAGGAGAAGCTCTTCAGGCTCCTGCGGCCCGAGCGGATCGGCTGCGTCCTCACCGAGAACTGGCAGATGGTGCCCGAGCAGTCGACGAGCGCGATCGTCGTGCATCACCCCGAGGCGAAGTACTTCGCGGTCGAGAGCGCCGCGCGGGTGCAGGGCTAAGTGGGCGCCGCGGGCGCGATCACGGATTCGGGCGTTTCTTCGAGCGGCGGCCCGAGCGCCACGCGCGTGGTCGCGGCGTTCGCGGCGGTCTATCTCATCTGGGGCTCGACCTATCTCGCGATCAAGCTGGTGTCGCAGCACGGCGCGTTCGTCCTCGCTGGCGCCCGGTTCGTCGCGGCGGGGCTCGTCTTGCTCGGAATCGCGTGGTGGCAGGGGGCGCTGCGCCGCAGCGACTTCACGCTCTCCTCGTGGATGCACGCGGGAATCGTGGGCGCGTGCCTCATGCTCCTCGGAAACGGCGGCGTCGCCATCGCGAGCGCGACGACCGACTCTGGCCTCGTCGCGCTCTTGACGGCGGTCACGCCGCTCTGGCTCGTGTGGCTCGACCAGTGGATGCACCGCACGCACCACGCCCCGTCGAAACTCGTGTGGCTTGGAATCGCGCTCGGAGTCGCAGGCGTCGTGGTGCTCAAGCTCGATGCGTTCGAGTCGACGACTGCTGTGTCGACCTTCGGCGTCCTCGTGATGCTCGTCGCCACGCTTGGCTGGGCGATGGGCAGCGTCTGGTCGAAGCGCCCGGGCGGCGCGCACTCGCCGATGGCCGCGAACGCCATGCAGATGCTCTCGGGCGGCGTGGTGCTGCTTCTTGCAAGCGTGCCGAAGGAACTCGTGTGGCACGACGAGTGGACGCTCGTCATGGCGAATCCGCCGACGACCGCGACCTGGCTCCAGTGGGGCTATCTCGTCGTGTTCGGGTCGCTCGTCGGGTTCACCGCGTACATCTGGCTCCTGCGCAACCAGCCGGCGGCGCGCGTGGCGACCTACGCGTATGTGAACCCGCTGGTCGCGATCGTGCTCGGATGGCTCCTGGTCGGCGAACCGATCGGGATGCGCACGGTCTACGCCGCGGCGCTCATGCTCGGCGGCGTCGCGGTGATCCAGCTCGCGAAGGCGCGGAAGACGATTTTCATGCGTGCGACGCAGGGGTGAGCACGGGTGTGCCGCCTCGACAGGCGACTCGGCGGGCCATTCGCGGACAAGTCGCTTGTGCAACCGCTTCGAGAGCGGTAGCGTGGGCACATGCTCAGCCGACGCGACCTCATCCAGTCTGCGGCGGCCACCGTTGGTGGCTTCGCCGCGGCGACTTTGCTCGCACCTTCCGCGCTCGGTGCGCTGGCGCCCGCGCCCGCGCCGCGGCCGCGATTCCGCGGGAAGCTCGGCAAGCTGCAGTTGCTGCAGGTCGGCGTGGGCGGCTCGATCGCGCCCGCCGATCGGCACGAACTCAAGAACCACCCCGATGTCGTCTTCACGGGTTTCTGCGATGTCGACGCGGACGCGCTGTCGTCGGTCGCTGCCGAGCACCCCGACGCCTTCACCTGCCGCGACTTCCGCGAGGCCTTCGACAAGCACGGCGACAAGTTCGACGGCGTCGTCGTGTGCACGCCCGACCACAACCACGCGCTGATCACGCTGTGGGCGATGCGCGCGAACAAGCATGTCTACGCGCAGAAGCCGCTCGTCCAGCAGCTCTCCGAGGTCGTGGCGATCGAAGAGGCCAACGCCGTGCGGCCCGCGCTCGTGACGCAGACGGGTAACCAGCGCATGGGGCCGCTCGGCCGGCAGCACACGGTGGACATCCTGCGCCGCGGGCTTCTCGGCAAGGCGCTCGCTGCGCATGTCTGGGTCGGCGGGCCTGGCGAAGGCACCGACGGCTACTTCTGGTACGGCGGCCTGAAGGACCCGATTCAGCCGCCCGCGAACATCGACTGGCAGCTCTGGCTCGGAGCCGCGGTCGACGCGCCGTGCCGCCCTGGTCTCATCGGACTCCAGTGGCGCTCGTCGTGGGACTATGGCACGGGCCAGCTCGGCGACTGGTGCACGCATCTCCTCGATCTTCCGTACTTCGCGTTCGACCTGCCGTCGCCCGTGTCGGTGATGGCGCACACGCTCGCGCCGAGCGACTTCTATCACGCGCGCGGCGTGATGTCGACGCTCACCTACGACGTCGCCAAGGCCGCGAACCGCGCGATGTTCGCGCGCGACCGTTTCGTCATCCACTACGGCGACCAGAGCCAGGCGCCGTCGCGCGCGTCGCTCGGTCTTCCTGCGGGAAGGTGGGCGGGAAGCGGCACGCTGATCGTCTGCGAGGGCGGCGCGATCTTCAACCAGCCCGACGGCGACCCCGAGGTGTGGATCGGCGGCAAGCAGATCGACTTCAAGTCGATCAAGGGCCGCGGCGTCGACGGCGAGGGCACGCTGCGCGCGCGCAACCACTGGCATGCGTGGGTCGACAGGATCCTCGGCAAGCCCGACGCCTTCGTGCAGACGCCGTTCTCCTACGCGACGGGCATCGCCGAGGCGGGGCTTCTCTGCTCTCGCGCCGCACGCTTCCCGCAGCAGGAACTGCTCTGGGACAAGTCGAGGCTCGCCTTCGCGAACGCCGACGGCTCGCCGCACGACGAGGCCAACAAGACCTGCGTCCGTCGCGAGTACCGCCAGGGCTTCGAGCTGCCTATCGTGACCTGATGCGGATCATTCTTCCAGGCGGCAGCGGTCAGATCGGTGCGGTGCTCGCGCGTGCGTTCCGCGCGCGCGGCGACGAAGTGACCGTGCTCTCTCGCGGCGGGCCGTGCCTCGCGCGCGATGTGCGCATCGTGCCGTGGGACGGGCGCACGCTCGGCGCGTGGGCGCGCGAAGTGGACGGCGCCGATGTGGTCGTCAACCTCGCCGGCCGCACCGTGAACTGCCGCTACAGCGAGAAGAACCTGCGCGAGATGATGGATTCGCGCGTCGACTCGACGCGGGTCGTCGGCGAGGCGATCAGAGAGGCCGCGCGTCCGCCGCGCGTCTGGCTCCAGTCGAGCACGGCGACGATCTACGCGCATCGCTTCGACGCCGCGAACGACGAGCGCACCGGCATCATCGGCGGCCGCGAGGAAGGCGTGCCGCCGCACTGGGCGCGCAGCGTCGAGATCGCGACGCGCTGGGAGGAGACGCTCTTCGCGGCGCCCACGCCCGCGACGCGGCGCGTGGCGCTGCGCTCGTCGCTCACGCTGAGCCCAGACAAGGGCGGGATCTTCGACACGCTCCTTGGGCTCGTGAAGAAGGGGCTCGGCGGAACCTGCGGCAACGGCCGGCAGTGGGTCTCGTGGATCCACGAGCGCGACTTCGTGCGCGCGGTCGAGTTCCTCGTCGGGCGCGACGATCTCTCGGGCGCCGTCAATGTCTGCGCGCCGAACCCCGTCACCAACGCGGACTTCATGCGCGACCTCCGCCGCGCGTGGGGCATGCCGATCGGCCTGCCCGCGCCTGCGCCCCTCCTCGAGCTCGGCGCCGTCTTCCTGCGCACCGAGACAGAACTCATCCTCAAGAGCAGGCGCGTGGTGCCCGCGCGGCTTGTCGACGCGGGATTCGCGTTCGAGTACCCCGAGTGGCCCGCCGCCGCGCGCGAGCTCTGCGCCCGTGCGCGCGCCGGTCGTGTAGCCTGACCGTCCGATGCTCGGAGAACGACTCGACAACCGCATGCGCCATGTCGCCAAGTGGGCGCGCAAGCAGGGGATCTCCTGCTTCCGCCTCTACGAGAAGGACATTCCCGAGTTCCCGATGATCGTCGACTGGTACGGCGACCTCGGCTGGGGCGAGAGCGCGGGCGTGGCCACGAACGCGGGCGACGCGGTCGCGTGGTTCTTCCACCGCACGAAGGACGACACGCTCGAGAAGGAGCGCGACTACCGCATCGACGCCGAGGCCGAGATCCTCGCGGGGCTCAACATCACGCGCGAGCGGCTCCACATCAAGTACCGCGGCCGCCAGCGCTCGGACGAGGGCGGCCGCGACCAGTACGAGCGCTTCGATTCGCGCGGCGCGGTGAAGATCGTGGGCGAGCATGGCCTGAAGTTCGAGGTCAACCTCTCCGACTATCTCGATGTCGGCCTCTTCCTCGACCACAGGCCGACGCGTCTGTCGGTGCAGCAGCGGGCGCGCGGCAAGCGCGTTCTGAATCTCTTCGCCTACACGGGCGCCTTCAGCGTGCACGCACGCGCGGGCGGCGCTGCGAAGACGACCACCGTCGACATGTCGAGGACCTACCTCGAGTGGTACGCGCGCAACCTCGGGCTGAACGGCTACACGCTCGAGGCCGACGGTGCGGGGGACCACACCGCCGTCCACGCCGACTGCCTGCAGTGGCTCGAAGCGGGCCCGACGGCGGGCGAGCAGTACGACATCGTCATCTGCGACCCGCCGACCTTCTCGAATTCGAAGCGCATGAAGGCGGATTCCTTCGCCATCGACCGCGACTACCCAGAGCTCCTGCGCTGGATCGCGCGCTTCGTGGCGCCGAAGGGCGAGGTCTTCTTCTCGACGAACTCGCGCAGCTTCGACTTCGACCCTTCGGTCGTCCCAGGTGGTTTCGGCGTGCAGGAGATCAGCCACCGCTCCGTGCCCGAGGATTTCAGGAACCGCAGGATTCACCGCTGTTTCCGCCTTGCGGAGGGTTGGGAGGACCGGGGGAGGCGGGCAAAGGGCGACGCCTCTTGCAAGAACGACGGTCCGCGAGCCGATACTCTCCCACCGTGAGCGAGACCGCAGCCCTGCAACCCTTCACCGTGCTCGTGGTGGACGACCAGCCGATCATCGGCGAGGGCGTTCGCCGCATCCTCGCGGGGCTCGCGGGGGCGCGCGTCGAGGTGTGCACGGCCGCCGCGGAGGCGCTTGCACGCGCGCGGGTGCTGAAGCCCGCGGTCATCCTGCAGGACATCCACATGCCCGACGGCGACGGGCTCGAGCTTGTGGCGCTGTACAGGTCCGCGGGCGAGCTCGTCTTCGCATCGGTCGTCGTGCTCTCGGCGGAGGAGGACGCGCGCACCAAGGCGGACGCGTTCGCACGCGGCGCCAATGACTACATCGTGAAGCTGCCGCCCGCCGCCGAGTTCATCGCGCGCGTCCGCTACCACGCCGCGGCGTCGCAGGCCCAGCGCGAGCGCGACGCCGCGTTTCGCGAGCTCGCGGCGGCCGAGAAGGAGCTGGCGCGGCGCAACGCGCTGCTCGACCAGGTGAATGTGCGCCTCGCCGAGAGCAACCGCGAGCTGCGCGTCGATGTCGGCACCCAGCGCGAGCGTCTCGACCGCATCGCGCGCGTTTCGGCGGACCTCGCCCGCGTGCAGGACCTCGACATCATGCTCACGGCGATCCTGCGCGAGGCCGTGTCGCTTGCAGGCTGCGGTTCGGGCGTGGTCTACCTCGTCGAGGACGGATCGCTCCGCGCGGCCGAAGCGATCGGCGCGCCGAACGCCACGCGGTGCCGGCTCCCGCTCGAAGGCTCGACCTTCGTCGGCCGCGTCGCGCAGAGTGGCGAGCTCGTGCGCCTCGACCGCATCGAGTGTGCGCGCGCTGGGCGGG
>JBIKTI010000459.1:0-2639 GCA_044348205.1 Phycisphaerales bacterium
GGTCCCTCCCAGGCGCGACGACCCGCACCGCTCCTACGGGTGCGGGCCCAGGATCTTCCACCTGTGCGGGTGAAGCGTGCCGCGTCGCCTGTTCCTCGTGGGTGGGCCATAGCGACGGTGCAGGCGGCACCTTGTTCAAACAGCATCGCTCCGTTTGACCGTGTGAAGTCTCGATGCGCAGACCCCGATCGACCCTGCGTCGGATCATTGCGCTCCGACGAGTCCACGGGTGCAGGAGGCGCCCTCAACACACGCGAGCCCTGGCCGGGGGATCTGGCCGAGGCTCAGAAAGAAGGCGTCGCCGGGAAGCCCGGGCAGCGATGCTGCACGGTCGGCGCGCGGTTCCTGCTGGAAGCCCAGCGGGTCATGGAGGGAAAGTCATGAGTCGGATCAATTCGAACATCTCGTCGATGATCGCGCAGCGCGTCTCGGCCCAGAACAACCGCTCGCTCGCGGGAACGCTCGAGCGGTTGTCGACGGGCT
The DNA here is from genome assembly GCA_044348205.1 of Phycisphaerales bacterium. Taxonomy (GTDB): domain Bacteria; phylum Planctomycetota; class Phycisphaerae; order Phycisphaerales; family SM1A02; genus QWPT01. The sequence goes on from JBIKTI010000459.1 coordinate 484, forward strand.
ACCGCATCAACCGCGGTTCGGACAGCCCCGCAGGCCTCATCACCAGCGAGAATCTGCGCGGCGAGATGCAGGGCATCAAGGCCGCGATCGGAAACGCCCAGCGCGCAGAGCAGGTCGTCAATGTCGCGGAGTCGGGTCTCCAGGAGATCTCGAACATCCTCATCGAGGTCCAGTCGCTCGTCGGCCAGACCGCGAACGAGGCGGGTGTCTCGCGCGAGGAGCGCGAGGCGAACCAGCTCCAGATCGACGCGCTCCTCTCGACCGTCGACCGCCTCTCGAACTCCGTGTCCTTCCAGGGCACCAAGCTCCTGAACGGAAACTACGACTACACCCTCACGGGCTCGACGACCTTCAACTCTGGCATCTCCGACATCACCGTCAACTCGATCAAGCTCTCCGACACGGGTGCGGCCCGTTCGGTGTCCGTGACGGTGACCCAGTCCGCGCAGCGTGCGGCGGTCGCCCTCTCGACTGGCGCCACCTTCCTGAACGGTGGCTCCGGCGCAGTGACCTTCGAAGTCGCGGGTGAACGCGGCTCGCAGCTCTTCACCTTCGCGTCGGGCACCACCATCGCGAACGTCGCCACGGCGATCAACGACTTCTCCGAGGCGCTCGGCGCAACGGCGACGGTCTCGGGCAATGTCGTCGCGCTCCGCTCGACGAACTTCGGTTCGGACCAGTTCATCCGCGTCCGAGAGGTGGCGAACGCGAATGTGTCGCGCAGCTACATCCGCGAGGTCGACGCCACGGGCGCCCTGACTGGCGCGGCCTCGGACGATGTGAGGGACGCGGGCCGCGACGCCCGCGTGAACATCAACGGCGTTGTGGCGACCGCGCGCGGTCTCACGGCGCGCGTCGCCCTCGACGGATTCGATGTCTCCGTCTCTCTCAAGGGAAATGGCACGGGCTCCTTCAACACGGCGGGCGGCTCGCGCACCTTCCAGGTGACGGGCGGCGGCGCAGACTTCAACCTCTCGCCCGATGTGAACCTCGCTGGCAAGGTGTCGCTCGGCATCGAGACCGTGAACTCGAGCAATCTCGGAAACGGAGCCCTCGGCTACCTCTCCGAGCTCAAGTCGGGTGGTGCAGCCAATGTCGAGAACGGCAACCTCACCAAGGCGCAGGAGATCCTCGATGTGGCGACCAAGCAGGTCTCGTCGATCCGCGGTCGACTCGGCGCGTTCACGAAGAATGTCGTCGGCTCGACCGTGAACAGTCTCAGTGTCGCGCTCGAGAACACGATGGCAGCGGAAAGCGCGATCCGCGACACCGACTTCGCTGCAGAAACCGCAGCGATGACGCGCAACCAGATCCTGGTGCAGGCCTCGACGCAGGCGCTCTCGCTTGCGAACTCTGCGCCTCAGTCAGTCCTTCAGCTCATGCGGTGAGTTCCGAAGAGGAACCCGCCACACGGACGGCGCCGCAACCGCCGTCGGACCGGGGGCTTCACTCGCCCGACGGTAGATCCTAATCGCGGCTTCGGCCTGATCCTTGAGCGATCCACGCGCTCCGCCCGGACACCCCGGGCGGAGCGCTGTTTTTGGGCCGAGAAGCAATGCGTGCGTCGCAGGCCAGGAGCCTCGGCGGTTCCATCTGTTCCATCTATGCGGACTGTGGCGGCCGCGCGGAGCACTTCGGCTCGCGCGATCGTCCTGCTCATGAAGTCCGTCGGCCAGCCTTCCGATCTGTGCGGCGCGGGACACTTGTTCCGAACAGTTCGGGAGCGCAGGATGCGCTCCCTCGTCTCAGAACCGTCGTCGGTGGATCCGGCCTCGGTTTGCAGGCGCGTCGCTCCCCAAACCTCCGGGACATCCGGATTGGAGCAGCGCGCGGCCGCCACGCACGGCGGACCAGGGAGGGAAAGTCATGAGCCGTATCAATTCGAATGTTCCTTCGATGATCGCCCAGCGCGTGAACTCGATGAACAACCGCGCGCTTTCGGGCACGCTCGAGCGCCTGTCGACGGGCTTCCGCATCAACCGCGGCGCCGACGACCCCGCAGGCCTGATCATCAGCGAGAACCTTCGCAGCGAGATCAAGGGCATCAACTCCGCCATCGGCAACGCCCAGCGCGCGGAGCAGGTCATGAACATCGCGGAAGGCGGTCTCCAGGAGATCTCCAACATGCTCATCGAGGTGCAGTCGCTCGTCGGCCA
>JBIKTI010000534.1:0-2637 GCA_044348205.1 Phycisphaerales bacterium
GTTGTGAATCAGTCAGCGACCCCCACCCCACCCGATAATCCTCCACCCGATCACACCGCACCCACGGCGCCACGTAGGTAATCGTCCGCTCCACCGGCCCCCCAGGCAGCGTGTCATCGAGAATCGTGCGCGACACGGTGCCAGAGGTCATGTCCTTGATGTCCTCCCAGCCGATCTCTTTGTTGGCTCCTCGACCTTTGCCTTTACGGGGGAAGCCGACGCCGGTGAGGCCCTTGCTGTTGGTGAACACGATCCGGCCATTCATGTCGTACCAGGTGTCGCGTTCGTATTGCTGCATTACCGGGAACTGCACGCGGTAGATGGAGATCAGTTCATCGAGGGTGAGGCCGAGGGCCTGGGCCACCAGCACGTCGATCTCCACCAGGGCCTGGCGACGGGCGTAGTCGGTACGCAGGGCGCAATCACGCTGCCAGGTGGGGGTGAGGTTGGAGAAGAAATCCTGGGGAAGGCGGGGATCATCCTTTGTTACCCACCGCTGTTCACGGAAGGCATCGTCCCAGCATTTGGACCAGAGATCGGCGTAGTGGGTGGTGAGGCAGTTGAGGGAAAGGATACGTGATTCAAGCACTCTGAACCCAGTATCTGAGAGTGAAGGTAGTGGAAGCTGACGAGCTAGGTCATTCCTGATATCCCCTTTGCCAGTAGTCTTGATAAAGAAGTCGAACGGTACCGCAGACCATAACCCTGCAATCCTGACGGTCGTCATTAGATCTCTAGTCGTAATTGCAAGAACACCATCAACATGGCCTGCTTCTGGAGGTGCAATGATTGCTTGCAGCGTTCTCTCGCCTGCCTGGCTAAGCTGCCTACGGCATGCAACACGATAAAAGTCCGTCACGGGTTGCTTGTCTCCCCATGGCACCCTTGGTGTGCGGGTCCGGTATTCATCGGGTGACACATCAGGGCGAAAATTCGTCCGGGGCAGGTAAGACACCGGAATACTGGTGAGATCGAGGCAGTCGTAGGCGCGATTTGTGGTGCAGACTTGCTTCGGCGTTTGATAAAGCGGATTGGCCACTGTAAAGAGTGGACCTGAGAGAATCAGGTCTGTGGGATTCTCGGGAAAGGTGGTGTCGCGGCGAATCGTGCCGTCTTTCTTTACGGCGTTTGTTTCGTCCCACATTGTCGTGGCGTCGTACTCTCCTTGAAGATCTCCTAGTCGTTTCGGTACGGCTACAAACTTTTCTAGAACATTCTGCAGTTGCAGAGAATGCAGGGCCGGCAGTCGAGCTTGGTGGGAGGGAGTGCCTGGCTCATCGTAGAGTTGACTAAACAGAGCAAGGGACTTCTCGCTTACAGGGATTAGACGTTGGTGGTGGCCTGAGACATTCCATTGACCATCATCTGTCTTGATGCCAAAAAGAGGCCCTTCTATGTCATGTGCAAAACAGTAATCGATTGTTTTTGGGTGGTAGAGATTTGCAAGGTTTACGAAGTCCGGTTGGTGGGTTGGGCCGCATATGTTCAGGCCATATCTCCTTGAGTTGCTGATCGGGAACAAAAGTTTCTGGTTCTGGAACTGCGCATGGAACCGGAGCCGCCTATAGAGAGCTGCTCGCATCTCGCCGCCTTTGGGGTCGTCATACACTCCCTCGGGATGGAGAAACCCTTGCACCCCTCGCTTCGACGCAATGCGCCAAGCTTGCGGAAGAAAGCATTTGTAGAGATTAGTCTGGCTTCCTTTCAGTAGCGGGTAGTTTGCTACTGCGTTTAGAAATGACTGAGTACCATTCTGTTCTTCAAATTCCATAAGGTAGGTTTCACGCAATCCTTTGTGTGAAGCAAATGCGTCCTTCCGGCGATTGGTCAGATCGCTCGCACTGATATTCCTAATCAATACCATCGGGTCCCGATCCCCGATCACCCCCTTCTCCTCCCACTCCACCTTCAGCCAGGGCGGATTTCCCACGATCACATCGAAGCCCCCGCTCTTGAGCAGATCGGCAAACTCCAGATCCCAGTGCAGCGGACGCACCCGGCCGGCCACCTGCTCCGCTAGCCGTAGCCGAACGATGTCCTCCAGCAACCGAGCCTTGTTGACGACACCGCGGCGGTCCTGGAAATCAATGGCCTGTTGGCGGGGCTGCGTGTCTGGCAACAGCTGCAGCTGCCCCTCCTCCTCATCCACCACCGATTCGATGTCCCCCAGCACACAGCTGAGGTCGTTGAGCCATTCCTCACGGCTTGGGAGCTGCTGGGCCTGCTCCAGCGGCCAGAACCACAGGGAGCACCAGTAGTCCATCGCCAGCTTGAGCCGCAGCCGGGCATTGGCGTTGGCGATCCCCTCGCCGGCCACTTCCTGGCTCTGGATGCGGTCTTTGAGGCTGAGCGGTTTCCAGGCCAGCCCTGATTCGGCCTCGGGATCGCCCCACACCGGCAGCGGGTCAGTGGTGCGTTCACGGATCTGGGACAGCTGGTTTGCCCACTCCTGCAGTAGGCCATCGGCGATGCGGCTCAGACGCTGCAACCGGCGCAGCTCGGCACCGCTGAACGGTTTGCCGGAGAAGGTCTTCTTCCAGTTGCTGATCGTTTTCACCTGATCGGGAAGCAGTTCCTTGATCACCGCATTGGCCTTGATCGCCATGCCCGGATCCGGCAGCAGGAAATGGAAGATGG
>JBIKTI010000084.1:0-8062 GCA_044348205.1 Phycisphaerales bacterium
ACGCGTCGGCGCGCCTCGCGCTCGACGAATCCGCAGCGCCCGCGGAAGAGCGTCTCGTAGGCCGTCCTGTCCCCAGCGACCATGCTCGCCGTGCAGCGGTCGACCGCGGCGTCCTCGAGGTCGACCGCCGTCGCGGCCACCGCAGAGGCTGTCGCGAATGCGGGCAATGAATGCGTACACGGCTCACACATGGATCGGTCGCCTCTCCTCGCTCATCGACCCGCGGCGTCCGCCGCAGCGGGGCCGCCGCCGCCCGATTCCCGCACCCCGCTCGAGCCGGGCAGCGCCGCGACGGCGGTGCGGACTGCGTCGAGATCGCGCGCCGTCCCGTGCACGAAGAGCATCCCCGACTCGCGGTGGAGCCGCATGCGGAAGCCGCTCGACATCGATGCACCGCCGAGGCCCGCGTCGATCTCGCGGAGAAGCGCGCCTTGCCGCGCCTCGAGACGGGCGCGGCGCGCGCCTTCCCCAGCGGCTGCGGGCAGGCGAAACATCGCAACGGCCTCCGTCGACCTGATCGGCACGATCAGTTCGGGCGCATCGCGACGGTCGGTCGCAAGCACGACCGTGGTGGGGCGCCCTGCCCTCTCCCACTCTGCGGCGTCGAGCGCGAGAGTCACAACGCCGTCGACGCTCCGCGTCCGCGCGGCCGACAAGACGCCCGCAGGCACCGCCCCCGTCAGGGCGAAGTCCGCGCCATCGATGCTTGCGAGCGAGATCGCGCCGACCGCTGCGTCGCCTGAGGCGGCGACTTCGAGCACCGCGGGCTCGATCGCGATCACCGTCCTGACCCGCGCCGTGATCTCGAAGGTCTCGACGGATCCGTCCACGAGCGCGACATGCACAGAGCGGACCAGATTCGCGCCCGGCTTCTTGCCAGGGTCGAGCGACACCGCGATCGCGAACGACTCGCCTGGAGCGATCTCGCCTGTCGGCGCCGAGCTCACCTTCGTGCATCCGCATGCGGGCCTGATCGCGGCGATCGCCACGGGCGCACCGCCCGCGTTCGTCACGGTCATGACGCCCTCGCCCGCCGTGCCGATCGTAAGTTCGCCAAGGTCGAGCACCGCCGGCGAGAACCGCAGCGCCGCTGCATCGGTCGTCCCGACTGCGTTCGATGCGCCCGCGGGCGCGCGCGCGTCCGACGCGGGCATCGGGGCTGAGACCGCCGTCAGGCAGAGCGCCGCGAACGAGAGTGCCTTGCCGATGCGGTTCATCATGGGGACCTGCCTTCCTATCGCCCGCACCGGTCGACGATGCGCGTTCGCAACCCATCGAGAGGCTGCGGAGGCCCGATGATCCACGGGGCCGGTTCCTTCGCGCGAGGAACATCGGCACGGACCGTCTGCCTGCGCTCCAAGGAACGGAGCCAGGCGGCCGAGTTCGTCAGGAATCCTCGCGATCCACAGCAAGGCGCCCGAGAACCGCGCGCACCCGATTCCCGCATGCCTGAAGGCGCTCCGACGGCCTGCGCCTCTCAGAGGAACCGAAGCCGCTCGGCCAGTTCGGCGCGGCCGTGGACGCCGAGCTTCCGATAGATGGCCTTCGAGAGGGTCGACACGGTGTTGAGGGTGAGTCCGAGTTCCCGCGCGACCTCAGGCCGGGACTTGCCGTGCTGAAGCAGCGCCGCGATCTCGAGCTCGCGCGGCGAAAGGACCTCGGCCGGGGACGCGGAGAAGAGGTCGCGGGTCCGATCGTGCGATTCGGACTCGCTGACGACGAACTCCGGCCACGGGGGATCGGCCTTCCAGAGCCGCCTGAAGTCGAAGGCGAAATGGAAAGGAATCGCCGCGTCCACATGATCCGCTGCGCGCGCGCGCCGATCCGCCTCCATCAGCATCGAGTAGAGCGAGAGCAAGGCGCTGCGCACCCGCTCTGCGTCGTCCCTCAGCAGCACGACGCTGGTGCTCCCGCTCAGACTCAGCGTCTCGACCAGCTCGGCCCCGGGGTGCACCGTCGCCTCGTCGATGAGCTTGCGGCTGTGGTCCCGCATGCTGTCGCCGAGCACCTGCGCCGCCTTCACGCCTTCGGGGTCGCGCCGGTCCCACTTGAGGAAGATGCGCTTCATCGCGGCGCGATAGGTGATCTCGCGTCGGCGACTGCTCGCGGGGATCGACTCCGCCAGCCGCGCGGCGACGAGGCGGTCGAGCGACTCCTGGACCGCCTTGACAGAGGCACGCGCGGCCGCCGCGACCTCTGCCGCGGAGAGCGCCCGCTCCGATCGCCGCAGGATCTCCCAGCGCTGCATGGTGGGGACATGGCACACGGCCCGCAGCACGGCGGGGTTCTTCAACTGCAACTGGACTTCCGACATGGATCCCGCCTCGCTCCGCGCGGCCTCGATGATCGCTCGGTCCGTCAAAGCATCACGGCCTGCGGGGCGACCGAACTACCCGAAGTCGGATGGTACGGACCGCGCGAGGTTCCGTTGCGGACGAGGCGAGAGCGAGGAGTCGGATCGCGGACCATCCCTCCCCAATCGGGGGTGGTGGCAAGGAGGGGGGAGGAGAAGAGCGATCGAGAGGCTCGAGAAGCCTGCGGCCGTTCTCACACCTTCGTCACACTGAAACGCGACGCATGACGCAATGCAGCGGGCGGCACGGCGTTCCTCCGTTTCCGAGCCGCTCACGGCGCTGACTCCAAGTCGGCCGCATGGCCCGACAACTGAACTGCAAGGATCTCTCCACAATGCCGACCGTACTCCGCATCATCGCAGCGCTTGGAATCGCCGCAGCCGTCGCAGCACCCTCGTGGGCTCAGTCGAACGTGCGCGCGTGGTCCGCGGCCGGGCAAGTCTTCGTGGTCTGGCAGGTCGACGCCTCCACTCCCCTCACATACGACATCTATCGATCGACCACACCGATCACGACGACCTCGCAGGGAACGCTCGCAGGCCGCGTGTTCGAGCCCGAGTGGTCGGGCGCGCGGCTCAAGCTCGCGTCGCCGAACGCGCGCTGGCGCATCCCGACCGCGAAGGGCGGCGTCTACCAGCTCGCGGCAAACGAGGGGCTCTTCGTCTTCACGCCGAGCGCGCAGTCGACCGAGTACTTCGCGGTCGTGCGCAACGGGAACGCGGCGGTCTCCGCCACCAACCGCACGCCGTCACCCGTGTCCGTGGTGTACGACCCGATCAACGAGCCCGTGACCTGTCACCTCCAACTGGCGGGCACCACGCAGCAGGGCTACCCCTTCCGCACCTACGCGATGTGGGCCTATGGACGCGACGATCCGAACGACGCGCGCCCCGACACGCCAGTCCTCGCCAACGCCGCCAAGCACGGTGCGCCGCATGTCTTCAGCGTGTTCGAGCCGAAGAACGGTCTCCCCGCGGGCCCGTACCCCGCCGTCGTCTGCCTGCATGGCGGCGGACCGCAGGGAAGCCACTGGTCGTGGGCGCCCGAGTCCGCGCAGTACGCAAACACGGGGGCGACCCCCGTCGATGGGATCACCATCGCCATGGACGACCGCGTCTTCGTCGCGACGAATGGCCAGGTCAGCCTCGATCGACCGAGCAACTGGTTCGGCTGGTGGCCCGGCATGAATCCATTCGGGAGCAATCTTCCGAGCAACAGCGCGGTGGTCGTGCCATACACGCTCCGTCGACTGGCGTGGACGATTGACTGGATCGAGTCGCGCTCCCCGTATGCGATTCAGTCCGATCGCATCGCCGTGATGGGCAACTCGATGGGCGGCGCAGGCACGCTTCTTCTCAGCCGATTCATGCCCGAGCGCTTCAGCGCGGCGACGGCGTTCGTGCCGCAGCACTACACGCCCGAGACGGGGCAGCGACTCTTCGGGACTCCAGCCCAGAATCTCGCGACGACCGAGATCGGGCCGACCGGCGCAGTGCTGCGCGTCAACGACTTCTTCAACCCTGCCGTACGGATTTCGCAGACGCAGCGCGACTACTGCCACACGCGCATCTTCCGCGGTCGGCGCGACGAGGCCGTCGAATGGGGGCCTCTCACGATCCAGCTCTTCGAAGAGATGTCCGCGGGCCGCTGGGGCACGCACCTTTTCTGGGACAACCGCGACCATACGGCGTCGGACTGGACGACCGACAGCCCGTCGATTCCCGGCGTCGACATCGGCGAGTGGGTCTCGCCCGTGCGCACCGAACGATCGGGCGCGCCCTACCAGAGCCGCTTCCGTGCGAGCCAGTCGTACCCCGGATTCTTCAACGACGACCAGGACTTTTCGACGGCGGGCCGCCAGCCGACGCTCGGCAACGGGGCGCCCGACAGCGGCACGCCGTGGGCCACCTGGGGCGGCTACTTCGACTGGGACACGGAGACGATCTTCGACACGCCTTCGGGCTGGTCGTGCACGCTCTTCCTCGTGGGCCAGTCGGCCGTGAGCGTCGACAACTTCCCAGGAACCGCCGCGACGACAAGCCTCACGCTGCGGAAGCCTCGGAGGTTGCTGCCCGCGGCGGGCGCGACGATTCACTGGACGCTGCGCGATGACAAGACCGATGCGGTGCTGCAGTCGGGCGCGGTCGCCGCCGAGGCCGGCGGCCTGATCGCCGTGACGGGGCTGTTGATCCCGAAGGACCCGCAGCGCGCGCGGCTCGAGCTCTTGCTTCCCGACTCGCCGCGCACGGGCGATTTGAACGGCGACGGCTTGCTCGACGCCGCGGACATAGAGCGGATCACCAAGTCCCCCACCGATCTCGACGGCGATGGCCTGGCCGACGAGGCGGACATCGAGCTCCTCGCGCGCTATGTCGACCGCCACCCCTGCATCGGCGATCTCTCCGAGGACGGTGCGGTGGACGGGAACGATCTCGTCATGCTCCTCGCGAGTTGGGGACTCTGCACAGAGGATTGCCCCGCAGACCTCAACGGAAACGGCGCGGTGGGCAGCGGCGATCTCACGATCCTGCTCGCAAACTGGGGCGGGTGCAGATAGGGCGATTCCCCGGCTGGCTCACGCAGATCCGATGATCGCGTCGACCTCGATCTCGATCTTCATGCGCGGATCTGCGGGCTGCGCCTCGAACATCGTGGCCGCGGGGCGCACCTCGCCGAACGCGGTGCGCGGCGAGGCTGGGTTGCGGGAAAGTCGGCGGCGTTCGTAAGGATGGAGCGGACGCGCACGGGCCGCCCATCGTTGCGCCCGCCTGCGAGAGCGCCGACTCGATGTTGCGAAGGCACTGCGCGGCCTGTTCGCCGATGTCGTCAGAGATCGTCATGGCCGCGGAGCCGAAGCCCGTCGTTCCCGACACGAACACGCGAGGAGCCGAACTCGCGCTCGAAGCTGGATCCGCAGGAGACGAGTCGTCGCGGCATGGCGCAAGCGTGCGACAGTTGGAGGCAACCGCAGCTCGGCTCGGTCACGCCGATGGCCTGTGCCGCACCACGGTGTACCGGCAGAGGTACTCCTTGGCGGCCTCCTCGCGGGTCTTGCCTTCGGTGTAGCCGAGCTTCTCGAAGCAGTCGAGCACCCACGCGTCGTCGCGGACATCGAAGGCCAGCACCTCGAGGCCCGCCTTCTCGAACATCTCGCGTGAGAACGGCGAGGTCCCGTCGGCCCACGGGATGTACTCCTTGTCAGGCGGGTTCTGCAGCGGGCAGATGTTGTAGATCACGAACACACCGCCCGGAACGAGCGCGTCGTGGACCCGCGCGAGGAACTCCTCGTCGCCCACTCCGAGATGCGCTATCTCCCCCGGGTCGACCGTCTGCCCAGCGGGCGGCGAAGGATGGATGTAGCCGTTTTTCAGCGTGTTCTTGCTCGTGATGAGCGGTTGGCCGCCGCCAGGAAGCGCTTGGCGAGGTCGATCGCCACGATCGCGCCGAACGCCGCGGAGTCGCGCTTCAACCGATCCGTCACGGGCGTCGACGCGGGCGCGTCGGCTGGCTTCGCCGATGGAGCAGGCGTGCTCTGGATCGCGTCCGCCGCATGCGCGACCTGAAGCGGCGAGAGCGTCGCGAGCGGCGCTGCGAGTGCGGCCGAGAGGGTGGCGGAGAACCCCATAAGGCGGAACGGCATCGAGCGCATAGAGAGCATCGGGGCTCGATAGCCGAGGCGACGCGCTACGGATTGCAGTAGTCGCACACCGCGGGGCTCGCCTCGGCTGGCCCGTCGGTGCGCGGTCGAATCTCGACATGCTCGCAACGCACGCACGCGAACTCGTCTGCGGCCGCCTCGCGCGTGGGCGCGCCGCAGTCGCCGCACGGGAGGCCGGCGACGGCGCGCGCGACGCCGAACCCCGCGGTCCCGCAGGCCGGACATGCGCATCGAAGCCGCGCGACGAGGTCGCGCCCCGCGGCCTCGATGGTGGCCATGCGCGTCGGGTTGAGATGCGCGCGCAGCTCGCTCTCGACGAAGACGGCGCCGTCGGCCGCGGCGCCGCGCGCGCGCTCGAACGCAGACGCAAGGTCGGCCGCGGCCGCGATGCCCTTCGCGATGCGCGGATCACGCTCGTCGTTCGGTCGGATGACGAGCGCGTGCGATGGGAAGCCCGCGCGGGCCGCGAACGCATCGAGCTCCTCGCGCGTGCGGACTGTCGCGTGGAGATGCCGCCCCGCGGCGTGCGCGCGGCCGACGACCTCGATCGCACGCGCGCGATCGAGGTAGACCAGCACCTCGATGTTCCACGAACCGAGGCCGAACGGCCCCGGCACGAAGGCGCCCTCGCTTCCGAGGCCGAGCGCGAGGCCCGAGCGCTCGATGGCGATCTCGGCCTTGCGCCTCGCCGCCGCGAGCTGCGTGCCTTCGCGCGGGACCTCGCGGGTGAAGGTGCCGAGCGTGTCGGTGTCGAAACCGCGCACGACCTCGACGCGTGCGCCGAGTTCCTCGAGGAAGAGCGGCGCGAGCGCACGCTCCTTCCCGTGCTGGGTGAGGAACGCGACGCGCGTGTCGCAAAACGCGGATTTCATGCGGGAATCAACCATCGTGCGCCGCGATGGTAGCGCCATGCGGGGCGCGGCCACCATGCGAGGCTGATGCGGCGGCGGCTCACGGCGCGCACGGCCCCCACGCGCTGAGCAGCGTCGCGAGGTCCTGCGCGTTCGTCGTTCCGTCGCCGTTCAAATCGCCGCTGGGGCCGTCCCACGCGTTGAGGAGCGCCGCAAGATCCTGCGCGCCGACCTGACCATCGCCGTTGAGATCGGCTCCGCATGCGCCACCGCAGGACCCGGCCTCTGTGAGCGTGAAGGATCCGACGCCTTGGCTATAGATGCCGTCGGCGTCGCCGCTCGAGCCGATCGCGATGCGGTAGGTCGCGCCGCAGGACGGAGTGAACACGACCCGCGAGCCGACGCCGCACGCATTGTCGTTGCACGCGACGAGCGAGCCGCTGCACGAGTCGAACACGGCGATGCGCGTGTCGAGGTCGCCCGAGTCGCCGCCTGTGACGAGCGCCCATCCGCCGTCCGCCTGGCAGATCGAGATGGAGACGGACTGGTCGGTCGTCGCGGTGTACTCGAACCACACATCGGAGTAGATGGTGCCGCACGGCGTCTGCGTCGAGCCTTCCGCACGGGCATTGCGGAAGGGATTCGCGCCGACCGCCGCGGGAAGCGGGCTCGAGCACTCGTCGTTCTCAGGGGGCAACCCGCACTGGAAGTAGCAGAAGAGCGCAGCGCTCGCGACGCAGGTCTCGTCCCACGCCGTGTCGCAGCACGGAGGGTCGAAGATGCAGATGAAGTTGCAGCACTCCGCGTCGCTGCAGAAGGGCTGGCTGCTCGTCACGCAGCAGTCGCCCGCATCGGGGTCGCCGCAGACGAGTTCGTCGCCGAGCGCGGTGATGACCAGCTCCGCGTCTCCCGGCGGGAGGATGTCGAAGAACCACTCGCTGCCGATGCGGACGAGCACGGTCTGGCCCGCCGTCATCGGAAGGATGATGGTCGAGAAGGACGAGTTGCCGCAGTTCGGGTCGTTGGCGTCTCGGTTGCACGCGAGCAGCTGGCCCGAGTTGTCCGGGCACGCGGTCCAGATGTCCATGCCGCTGTTGAAGGGCACGGTGCCGTTGCAGGTCGAGATCTTGTAGTCGCCCGCGTTCGGTGCCGTGAACGAGAACCACACATCGCGCCCGATGAGCGCGCAGGTCTCGAAG
>JBIKTI010000460.1:0-2636 GCA_044348205.1 Phycisphaerales bacterium
CGCGCTCGGGCGAGGCCCGAGCGCCAACGCCTCGCAGCACTTCGCAGGCACGGGGCACGAGGAGGAGGAGATGGAGCGACGCTTCGCGCACCAGGTCGCCGCGTGGATCGCGTCGCGCACGGCGGCAGCGCCCGAGGCGGTTGCGGTCGCGTTCGCGGGGCCACGGTTCCTTGGACATCTTCGCGCCGCGATCGCGTCGACGGGTGCAGACATCAGGCTCGAGCGAGGCGACTTCGGCTGGCTTCGTGCTGCGGAGCTCGGCGCGCACCCCGCGGTCCGCGCAGCCTTCGCGGACGCGATGCCGAGGGTGGCCCCTGCGTCGCGCGCGTGAGTCGACGCTGGCGCCCGGACCGCGCAGAGGACTTCGCGTGCGCGGAGCCTCCTGGAAACCACATGGGGGGGAGACGCAGATGACGACGGTGACCGACCGCCGCGCGGCCATGGTGGAGACGCAGATCAAGGCACGGGGAATCGCGGATCCGCGCATCCTCCGCGCGTTCCTCTCCGTTCCGAGGGAGCGCTTCGTCTCCGCGCGCGACCGCGAGCTCGCCTACGAGGACACTCCGCTTGCGATCGAGGAAGGTCAGACGATCTCGCAGCCCTACATCGTGGCGCTCATGGCCGATGCAGCGCGCATCGGTCCGAACGACCGCGTGCTCGAGGTGGGTGCTGGATCGGGATACGCCTGCGCGATCCTCAGCAGGCTGGCGAAGGATGTGCGGGCCATCGAGTGGCACGCGTCGCTCGCCTTGCTCGCGGCGGTGCGACTCGAGGCGCTCGACATCGCGAACGCGCAGGTGAGGCAGGGCGACGGGACGCTTGGCTTGCCTGACGAGGCGCCCTTCGACGCGATCATCGTCTCTGCGGGCGGGCCCGATGTGCCGAAGGCGCTGCTCGCGCAGCTCGCCATCGGCGGGCGGCTCGTCATTCCCGTCGGGACCGAGCCGAACACGCAGGAACTCCTGAAGTTCGTGCGCACGGGGCCGCACCGGTACGACCGCACCTCGCTCGGGCGTGTTCAGTTCGTGCCGCTCGTTGGAACAGAAGGATGGGCGCGCGACGCGGGGCCGATCGGCCCCCACAGGGCACGCAGTCCGCTTCGGCTCGGCGCGCGGGAGACCGCGCGGCTCGCCAGGCTGATCGCGGACAGCTGCGAGGAGTTCACCTCCGTCGAGCACGCGCGGCTCGAGCCGCTCGTCGACAGGATCGGCTCCGCGCGCGTGGTGCTCCTCGGCGAGTCGACCCACGGAACAAGCGAGTTCTACGGGCTTCGCGCACGCATCACCGAGGCGTTGATCGCGCGCGCGGGATTCCGCATCGTGGCGCTCGAGGCGGACTGGCCCGATGCGGCGAGCATCGACCGCGCTGTGCGCCGCGAGCCCCCGCTCCCCTTGCGCGATCCGCCGTTCTCGCGCTTCCCGACCTGGATGTGGCGCAACGCGGAGATGCAGCGCTTCATCGACTGGATCGGCCGGCACAACCAGTCGCTTCCCGACCCCGCGCGACGCGTGCGCGTGCACGGGCTCGACCTCTACAGCCTCAACAACTCGATCGGCGTGGTGCTCGACCACCTCGACCGCACCGATCCGTCGGCCGCGTCTCGTGCGCGGGAGCTCTACTCCTGCTTCACGCCGTGGGAGCGCGACCCAGCGGCCTACGGACGCGGCGCGGTCGCGGGCACGCAGCGCGACTGCGAGAGCGTGGCGCTGGCAACGCTGCGCGAGATCCTCGAGGCGAACATGCGGCTCGCGGCGGACGACGAGGCGCGGTTCGACGCCGTGCGCAACGCGACCGTGGTGCGCGAGGCAGAGCGCTACTACCGCGCGATCTACCGCGGCGCGCGCGAGTCGTGGAACCTGCGCGACCGCCACATGTTCGAGACGCTCGAGGCGCTCCTGGCGCGCGGCGGCCCCGACGCGAAGGCCGTCGTGTGGGCGCACAACTCCCATGTCGGGAACGCCTCGGCGACCGAGATGGGCATGCACGGCGAGATCAACCTCGGGCAGCTGGCGCGCGAGCGCTTCGGCGACGGCGCCTACATCGTCGGGTTCGGCACGGACCATGGCACCGTCGCGGCCGCGGCCAACTGGGACGCGCCCATGCGGGTGATGCCCGTGCGCCCGTCGCACGAGGACAGCTACGAGCGGCTCTGCCACGAGTCGGGGCGCGGGATGTTCATGCTTCCCCTGCGGAACCCACACTTCGCCTCGCTGCGGACGGAGCTTCTCCATCCGCGTCTCGAGCGCGCGATCGGCGTGATCTATCGCCCCGCGACGGAACTCGTCAGTCACTACTTCCAGGCCACGCTGCCCGCGCAGTTCGACGAGTACATCTGGATCGACGAGACGCGCGCGATCGAACCACTCCCGACGCAGCGCAGCGAGGGAACGCCCGAGACCTATCCGTTCGCGCTGTGAGCGCGGCTCTCGCGCGGTCGCAGCCGCGGCGGCGTCCCTCGATGCGGCGGTACGCGTGACCCACATCATCGGAGTCCCAAACCATGAGTGCCCGTCAGACGGAGTACGGGCGAAGCCCGGACGCAGTCTGCGGGCACTCATGGGTTGTCGACTCCGACGATCCAAACCGTCCGACACGACACGCAGGGGTGCCCTTGGACGAAGTCCAAGGAACCGTTG
>JBIKTI010000461.1:0-2633 GCA_044348205.1 Phycisphaerales bacterium
GGAAGTTCAAGGGCGTCGGGTGCACCGACCGCAGCCTTGCAGCGATCGAGGCGCTCGTGCGCGGGTGCGCAGCGACCGTCGGCGCCGACGCATACCTCCTCTCCTCGCGCGGGCGCTTCATCGTCGCCACCACGGATGCGCCGATCGACGCCGCGACGGCGGGCGCCGCGGAGTCCGCCGCGCTGCGCACGCGCGCCGTCGACGACACGCGCTTCGGCGAGATGCTCTCGCCGTTCCTGCGCGATTCCGACCGCGACGGCTTCCTGCGCGAGTCTGCGTCCCCCGTCGACGGCGAGGCGCTTCTCGCGGCGGGCGTGCGCATCGAGAGCGGCGGCTGGACGCTCGTCCTGACGAAGCCGCGCGCGGTCGTGTTCGCCGCGATCCGCGCAGAGATGTGGCGCAACGGCGCCGTCTTCCTCGGCGGCGTCGGCGTCGCCTGCGCGCTCGTCCTCTTCACGGCGGTCCGCACGGGGCGGCGCCTCCGCACGGCGGCGCTCGCAGCCGACCGCATCGCGGGCGGCGACCTCGCATTCGACATTCCCCCGTGCAGCGCGCACGACGAGGCTGGCGTCCTCACGCGCAGCCTGCAGCGCATGCAGTCGAACCTGAACGCGCTGCTCGGCGGGATCCGCACAGCGGGCGTGACGCTCGACTCGAGCGCGCTCGAGCTCGGCGCCACGAGCCGCGAGCAGGCTGCCATGGCGCACGGCTTCGGCGAGTCGACCGCGCAGATCGCGGCGGCGACGCAGCAGATCAGCGCGACGGGCTCCGAGCTTGCGACGACGATGAGCGCCGTCGAGCGCGCGGTCGAGCGCACCGCGGGGCTTGCCTCGGGCACGCGCGAGAACCTCTCGGCCGTCGACGGGACGATCCGCGAGCTCGCGGACGCCACGCAGTCGATCGCGGCGAAGCTTGCAGCGATCAGCGAGCGCGCGTCGTCGATCAACGGCGTGGTGACCACGATCGCCAAGGTCGCCGACCAGACCAATCTCCTCTCCGTGAATGCTGCGATCGAGGCGGAGAAGGCGGGCGAGCAGGGCCGCGGCTTCCTCGTCGTCGCGCGCGAGATCCGCCGCCTCGCCGACCAGACCGCGGGCGCCACGCTCGACATCGAGTCGATGGTGCGCGAGATGCAGGCCGCCGTCGGCACGGGCGTGATGGAGATGGACCGCTTCTCGGAGAAGGTGCGGCGCGGCGTAGAGGAGGTCGTCGCGTCGAGCCGTCAGATGGCGGAGATCATCGGCGAGGTGCAGGCGAGCGCGGGGCGCTATCGCTCCGTCGCCTCGGGCATGCAGAGCCAGTCGCAGGGCGCGACGACGATCTCGCAGTCGATGGAGGCGCTCGTCGCGGCCGCGCGCCGCACGGTCGAGAGCGCCGACGAGTTCGGCCGCACGGCAGCCGAGCTGCGCCGCGCAAGCCAGATGCTCCGCGAGAGCGTCGGCGCGTTCAGGCTGAAGTGAGCCCCGTCGTCTGCCGCTCGCGTCCGCACTCCGGGCAGTGGGGTGCATCGGCGGGCTGCGCGTGCAGGTCGTAGCCGCACTTCGGGCAGCGGTCGTCGCGCAGCATGATCGAGACGAAGAGTCCGCACGCCGCGCAGGTGTGGTCGCCCGGGGCGATCTGCGACTTCAGGGCGCAGCGCGGGCAGGCCCAGTCGAGGCTGTTGATGGGTTCGTCCGCGATGACCCGTCCCCTGTTGATCCGCATGACGACGAGCGACGCGACGAGCGCGGCCGCAGACGAGACGACGAGCGCGATGTTGACCTGCCGGAGGAAGGGATCCTGCCAGACCTCGAAGGAGCCGATCGAGGCGAGCGCCTGATAGGCGTTGAGCGCTCCGAGGCAGGCGGCCGACGCGATCGCGAACCGTCCGATCCAGCGAAGCGGACCTTGGATGCGCGCGATGCCGAGCACGGACGCGATTCCGCAGGGAATCGACACGCTTGCGGCCGCGATGCACACGAGCCAGCGGGTGCTCGCGGGCTGGAACGGCTGGTTGAATCCGCCAGTGGCCGCGCGGATGTCGTCGATGACATCGATCACCCCGAGCGCGCACCACAGCGCCGCCGTGGCGACGCCGACGAGGCCGACCAGGGCGCCGGCCCTCGTGCGATCGGGAATCGGCGAGAAGCGGTCGGTCGAGGGCGCGCGGAGAGCGAACGCCGACATCGCCATCATCACGGTTCCGCCGAGGAGGAGGAATCCGAGCGCGAGCGACAGCTCGATCCCACGCCCACCTGAGACCGCGGCCGTGGCGAATCCCGCGGCAACGGACGCCAGCGCACCGACGATGGCGATCCACTCCGCTCGCGCCAGCGCCCGCTCCTGCCTGCGCCGATGCCGCATGGCGAGCGTCGCCACGAGGATCGCGGGGTTCCCGAGCGAGAGCCAGACCCACAGCCACTCGAGCGTCCAAAGCGGGCTGACGCCCGTGTCGACCCAGATCGCGCCGACGACGAGCGTCGCGCCGAGGAGCCAGTGGGCGATCAGCGTGCGCTGCAGGAGGTCTGTGCGCTGGCCCGCGTCGCCCGGGACGCACGGGACGACGAGGCCGATCGCGACCGCCAGCGTGAACGCCGTGCCGACGATGCGCCACGAGACGGCGCTTCCCGCGAAGATCGAGTAGATCGAGAGCA
>JBIKTI010000507.1:0-2630 GCA_044348205.1 Phycisphaerales bacterium
GTAAAGGCGCGCACGAACCGCAGCAACCCCGTGCCAGACTGGTCCAGAACCGCTCCGCCCGTGGTTCCGGCAAGATCGATGGGTCTGTTGGAGGTTTCCCCAGTTCCCGAGTAAACCAAAGCGCCCGTTGCAGAGATGCTCCCAATTCCTACCGTGGCATTGGTCGCTGCCAGAGGCGCACCGAGCGAACTTTGAGTCAGGTTCGTGGAGATCGTCGGGACACCCCTCCGTATCGCAAAATTGCCGCGATCCGCGACGTAAAGGACGCCCTTCTGGTCGAACGCCATGTATTGGGGGTATTTGAAACGGGCCGCCGTTCCGACCCCATCCGTGGACGCCATTGCGCCGGCGGCTCCGCCGATGGTCGAAACCACACCCGCGGTCGTGATGCGACGCAGTGTCTGCCCGGTGTTGTCGGCCACAATCAAATTGCCGTCGGGATCCGCAGTAATCCCAATCGGCCCGTTGAAGGTCGCGACATTCCCCGCGCCATCCACTCCGCCTGCGACTCCGGTTCCTGCGATCGTCGAAACAACTCCCTCAGGAGTCAGCATCCGGATCGAATGGTTGCCATTGTCCGCGATATACAGATTCCCATTGGGAGCATACACGATTCCCCACGGGAGATTGAAGCGCGCCACTGAGGTCGAACCGTTGGTACTTCCCAGCTGTCCGACAGCACCAGCGATGGTCGTCACAACCCCCGCGGGAGTGATTTTACGGATCGTGTGGTTGGCGCGATCCGCGACATACACGTTCCCGGACGGATCCACCGTGATCCCAGAAATGTTGCTGAAGGACGCCGCTGTCCCCGTCCCGTCCGCGGAGCCAACGGTACCGGTACCCGCAAAAGTTGTCACAACACCGGCCGGCGTGATTTTTCGGACGTCACAGTTCGTCCATTCGGCCACGTACAAATTGCCGGCGGAGTCCAACGCCATCCCCTCAATGCCGTAAAACCGAGCGGCCAAGGGGGTCGACGCATTGGTGCTTCCAACGGCTCCATTTGCCCCTGCAAAGGTGGTCACCACACCCGCGGGCGTGATTTTCCGGATCGTTGCCCCGTTACACTCAGAAACGTACAAATTACCCGAAGGGTCCACGCAGATACCGTCTGGGTCCACAAACCTGGCAGCCGTTCCAGTGCCGTCAACGTAGCCGGAGGTACCCGCCGCTCCCGCAAATGTCGACCAGGTGTAACTGGAGGCCGAGAACCCATTGAGGGAACTCACGACGAGTGTCCCGCTCTGGATCGTTGTTTTACCGGTGAAGGTGCCGGAGTTCAACAGGGTGGTAGAGCCGCTGCCGACCTTGGTCAGATTGCCCGAACCTGAGACGACGGTACCGGAGTTGCCCGACACTCCGTCACCACCAAGGACGACCGAAGACCCAACGCCATAAACGAGGTTCCCTCCTCCCGTGGAGCCATTGGCAGCAGCGCCGTTTTGGAGAATCACCGTCGCACCCGCGGCTATGCTCAACGCCGAACCCACGGGCAGGGCACCCGGGCCGTTCAGGACGAGCGTACCCACGGCCACGACAGTGGGTCCCGCGTAGGTATTGGTGCCGCTCAGCGTGAGGGAACCGGAGCCGATCTTTGTGAAGCCGCCCACACCGGAAATGTTCCCCGCCACGGTGAGCGCGGAGACCCGGACATCCACCGTGGTGTCGGCAGTGATGTTCACCGCACCGGTTCCGGTGTTCATCGCGGTGGTTCCCGCAAAGCCGGCGCTTCCCGCCCACACCTGCGACGTTCCCGTGGGGAGCGGACTGCCACCGCCCGTGCCATCTTCCAGTACCCCGTTGACAAAGGTCAGAGAGCCCGACCCCAAAGCGCCCGAAATGTCGACCCGCAATGTACCACCCGCAATGGTGTTCCCCCCGGTGTAGGTGTTTGCTCCAGTGAGTGTCAGCTTCCCTGCACCGCGCTTGGTGAGACCTCCACCGGGCGAACCAGTCGCATTCAGCAGCGGATGGGAAATAGTGATTTCGAATCCATCCGTGTCAATGATCGCACCGCCCGCCTTCACATAGGCCGGGGAGGGTACGGTGGTCAGCATGATAAAATTTGTGGTGTTCAAGCCCGCTTTCAAAACACCGCCGTTGAAATTGAGCGTGCCGGTGCCCGAACCGCTCTGGAAATTACGGGCGCTGACCAGCGTTCCTCCATCTAGGTTAACCGTTCCGTCCCCGCCGTAGCCCCCAAGGTACACGTTGTCATTGGGAGACGCCCCGCCCGGAGCGGCCACGGTGACCAGTCCACCCTCCCTGATGTTCAGCACCCCGGTTCCATACTGTGGTCCCCCGGAGTCGCCACCGCCGACAAACACCCTGCCCCCACCGGTTCCCACATTTAAGACGCCGCCATTCGCAACCGTCACCGTGCCAGAGCCCGTGGTCCCGTAACTGGCGGCAAAACTGGCCCCCGACGCCACAGAGACCGTGGCGTTTGCGATGAGCAGAGATCCGCCGGTTCTACCCTGCAACAGACGCACCCCGGTCAACGATCCTCCGTTGGTGATCACGAGGCTTCCGGCGTTGATCCACATGTCTCCGGAGAAATTATTTGCACCGGTGAGCGTCCAAGTGCCCGTGCCTGCCTTGGTGAGCGAACCCGTGCCCAGCAGGTC
>JBIKTI010000462.1:0-2630 GCA_044348205.1 Phycisphaerales bacterium
GGCCTTGTCGACGCTGCGGATCTCTCGATCCTGCTTGCGTCGTGGGGCCCGTGCTGACGCGCCCCCGCTGTCACGGCACCAACGCACACGGGACCGGCCTTGCGGCCGGTCCCGTTGCATGTCTGGCAGGATTGCAAGCCCCCGCGATCAGCGGCGGCGGCGCGCAGCGAGACCCGCCACGCCGAGGAGCGCGAGCGCGCCAGGCGCGGGGATCGAGCTGATGACGACATTGTCGATGCGGTTCGATCCAGTGGCTGCACCAGCGACGAGCGCGCGGAAGCGGAAGATGACAAGCGCCTGGTCATCGGCGCCA
Organism: Phycisphaerales bacterium; assembly: GCA_044348205.1. Lineage (GTDB taxonomy): Bacteria > Planctomycetota > Phycisphaerae > Phycisphaerales > SM1A02 > QWPT01. The sequence continues at coordinate 314 of JBIKTI010000462.1, forward strand.
GCGACCGCGAGCGTGGTCGTGTAGAGGGGGTTGTAGGTCGTGCTCGACCAGGTGCCTGGCGATCCACCGCCGCCCGACTGAAGCACGGTGTAGGCGCCGACGAGGGTGAACGACGCGCCCGAGTCCGTGCTCATGACGAGCTCGAAGGACGAGGGCCCAGTCGACGAACGGGCCTGGTCCCACGAGATCTGGATGTCGGAGTAGCCGAGGGTCGACACGCGCGCCTCGTAGTAGTCGCCGATTCCCCAGTTGTTGCTCGAGAAGGCGTACTGCGAGCCGTTGCCGGCGGGCGAGGTGTAGGTAGCCGCGGGGTTCGTGTGGAAGCTGCTGAGCTCGCTTCCCGCTGTCTGGACGCCCTGGTCGGCTGCGCCGACGGAGTAGGTCTGGCCCGTGGGCACATTGCCCGCTCCCGTGGGGAAGGCGGTCGTGATGGTCCAGCCCGCGACAATGGTGGCGGACGCGGACGAGGTCAGCGCTGCACCTGCGACGAGGGATGCGAGGGAAAGGCTGCGAACGGACAGATTCCTGAGGGACATTCTCTACTCCGAGGGTTGTGCGAGCCGTCGCGAGGGGCGCGGCCGCGAAGGGGAACAGGGCGAAGCGCGCAAGGCTCCGCCAGAACAGAAGACAAGATGCCCGCGCGCGCGCACGGCGGCCTTGAGGATCCAGGGAGAACCTAGGAAGCTCGGGAAACCGACGGCAACGCACCCGCAGGACACGGCGAATGGCACAACGCCAACGCAGTCCCCGCGTGCGGCCCTTGTTCGCTCCCGAGCCCTGAATGTAGCCGAAGGTCGGAGGCGAGGTCGGCCCTGCACTGCGGTTGAGGCAAAAACGGGCGCGCAGCGGCCCGAATCCACGCCGTGGATCCAACTCGCTGCGAAAGCGCACCCGAGAACTTGCCAATGCCGCGCGCCATGTCGGCCTCGCGCTACATCTACACCGACCCGAGGGGCCTGCGCACTGGGCCGTTCAGCGAGCAGGACCTTGTCCGCCTTGCCGAGATCGGCGGACTGGAGTTCTCGGGCTTCGTCGAACTCGAAGGCGTCGCGACGCGCTGGCGGGTGTCCGAGGTGCCGTGGCTCCGCAATGAACTGCTTCGCGCGCAGCGGCGCACGCCGCGCAAGGCCGCGGCCGAGGGCACGCAGCCCACCGCGCCGAATCCCGTTGCCGCGCCCGCCTCTGCCGCCGCCTTTGCTCGAGCCCAGCGTCCCGAACCCTCCCCGAAGCCCGCACCAGACTTCGCGACCCCGACAATGACCACCGCTCCGACTCCCGCCGCGATCTCGCGCAGCATGTTCATCCTGCTCGCGCTTCTCCCCGCCTTGATCGGGATCTTCGGCATCCACAACATCGTGGCGGGCTACATCGCGCGCGGCGTGGTGCAGCTCGTGCTCTCGTTCCTGACGCTCGGAAGCGTCCTCGGGACGATCGTCCTCCCCCTCTGCTGCTGCATCGGAATCCCGCTCTGGCCCGTGCTCTTCGTGTGGACGCTGATCGAGGTGATCCTGGTCGTGCGCGACGCGCGCGGCGTGCCGTTCGCGTAAGCCGCGCCCGCCTCAGATCGCGAGCAACGCGCGCATGGTCTCGTCGATGGTCGAGATGAAGCGCGCGGCGGCCTGGAACTGCCGCTGGTACGAGAGCAGGTTGATCGACTCCTCGTCGACAGAGACGCCGCTGATCGACTCGATCTGCGCGTCGAGGCTCTGCCGCACGAGCGTGGTGCTCTCCGCGCGGCTGTTGGCGGCCTCTGTGCGCACGCCGAGCTCACTCGTGACGGCGGACCAGTAGGCGCGGAGACTGCGCCCGCCGAGTTCGTCGACCGCCGTGGTCTCGAGCGCCGCGATCTCGAGTGCGCCCTTGTTCGAGCCCGCGACATGGTCGCGGCCGATCGCGAGAAGGCGCGGGTCGGCGGCGATGGCCTCGTTCACGGCGATCGACGCTGCGTCGGACCCGCCGAAGAGGCTGTTGATCCCGAGCGTGGCGAGCGCGCCCGAGGAGTCGTTTGCGAACGACAGCTCGTATCCGCTGGCGGCGTCGAGCCGAAGCGCGCCGGTCGCCGTCACGGAGGCGGAGCCGGTGCCCGCGGGCATGGCGGCGTTGATCGCTGCGGCGAGCTGGTTCAGGGTCATCGTGGATGGGTCGACCTCGACGAGCACCGTGGTGCGAAGCCCCGTTGCGACGCTCGTGACGCCGAGCTCGAACGACCCGTTTCGGATGGGGAAGTCGAAGCCGGCGTTCTCGAGGGTCGCGGAGGCGTCGACGGCTGTGTTGAGCCCCGTCACGGTGGTCAGGCCGCGCGAGCCCTGGCCCTGCG
>JBIKTI010000463.1:0-2624 GCA_044348205.1 Phycisphaerales bacterium
ACCGCTTCGCCTCGCGCGAGGCCTATGAGCGCTATGCCGCGGGCCCCGCGCTGCCGCTGCGCGCGGACGGGCTCGCGCGTTTCCCGTCGGAGCGCGGCGTGTCGATGACGCGCATCTTCGCGCGCCTCCGGACAGCCGTGCCCTGACCGCGCCCCCCTGGCGGCCGAAGGACTCCGCGACGCGCGTTACACTCACGCAGCGTGCTCTTCACCAGCGTCGAGTATCTCGTCCTCCTGGCCACGGTGTTCGTCCTCTATTGGACGATCCGCGTGCGCACGGTGCAGAATGCACTGCTTCTCTTCACGAGCTATGTCTTCTACGGCTGGGTGCATCCGTGGTTCTGCATCCTGATCGCGGCGTCGACGGTCGCCGACTACCTGTTCGCGCTCGCGATCCGCGCGCAGCCCTCGCGGGCGCGGCTCTGGCTCGCGGCGAGCCTCGTCTTCAACCTCGGCCTCCTCGGGTTCTACAAGTACTTCGACTTCTTCGCGGCGAATGTGCACGAGGCGCTCACGGCGCTCGGCATTCCGTCCAACCCCGTCGTGCTCGGCGTGCTCCTTCCCGTCGGCATCTCGTTCTACACCTTCCAGACGCTGAGCTACACCATCGACGTGTACCGCGGCCAGCTCGAGCCGAGGAAGAGCCTCCTCGACTTCGCGGTCTTCGTCTCATTCTTCCCGCAGCTCGTGGCGGGGCCGATCGAGCGCGCGCGCGACTTCCTTCCGCAGGTCGAGCGCGCACGGCGGTTCCGCTGGGACCTCTTCGCCTCCGCGTGGCCCCTCCTCGTCTCAGGCTACTTCAAGAAGATGGTCGTCGCGGACAACGTGGCCTCGTCGAGCGACCTCGTGTTCGCGCTCGAGTCGCCGTCGTTCACGGTGCTCCTCGCGGGCACGATCGCCTTCGCGGCCCAGATCGCCTGCGATTTCTCAGGCTACACCGACATCGCGCGCGGCTCCGCGCGGCTCCTCGGGTTCGAGCTGACCCGCAACTTCAACCTGCCCTACCTCGCCATCTCGCCGAGCGACTTCTGGCGACGCTGGCACATCTCGTTCTCGAGCTGGATCCGAGACTATCTCTACATTCCGCTCGGTGGATCGAAGGCAGGCGGCAAGCTGCGGCTCCTCCTCGTCCTGCTCGCGTCGATGGGGCTGAGCGGGCTCTGGCACGGCGCCGCGTGGAACTTCGTCCTCTGGGGAGTCTTCCACGCGGTGGTCCTGTTTCTCTATCACGCTCTGGGACTCGGCGGCGCGTGGCGGCCGCGCACGCGTACGGGCTTCGTGGTCGCATGGCTCGCGATGACGATGGTCACGCTCGTCGGCTGGGCGATCTTCCGCACGGAGAGCGTGGGATGGCTGTGGAACGCCGTCACGCAGGGCGGCGCGGGGCTCGACGCAGACTCGCTCGCCGTGCTCGCGACGATCTCCGCGACGGTCGCGTGCTACGCGCTCCCGCTCACGCTCGACACGCTCCTGCGACGGCTCGGCAGGGACCGCCCCGCAGGCTGGACCAACTGGGCGCGCGCCGTCCTCTACGGCCTGTTGCTCGCGGCAGTCATCGTCTTCGGCCGCACCGACACCCGCGACTTCATCTACTTCCAGTTCTGACGGACACCAGACCATGAAGGCCCACGCATGACAGACCGCACAGACGACATCCCGCCCGTCGAAGGCGTGCCAGCGCGGATCCGCGACGGCGTCGCGCCTGCGCTGGTGGCTCTCTTCGCGTGTCTTGTCTGTCTGCTCGCCTTCGGCGTCGAGCTTCCGCGCGCGGCCGAGGCCTCGCGCGCCGAGGAACTGCGCGCGCGCATCGAGTCCGCGCAGGCGGACACGGTCCTCGTCGGAAACTCGATGCTCGGCGAAGGTGTCGACGAGGCGCTCTTCGTGGAGAAGCTCGGCCTTCCCGCGGTCAAGCTCTCGCAGGGAGGCTCCGCGTCGGCCTACTGGTACCTCATGACGAAGAACGTGGTGCTCGGCGCGGAGCCACGCCCGCGGAGACTCGTCCTCTTCTTCAGAGACCACTTCCTCACGGACCCGACCTACCGCGTCGAGGACCGCTACCGCACGGCGATCGAGGGACTCGCGGAAGGCGACGAGCCGCTTCTCGAGGAGCGCGCCTACATCCCCGTCGAGCCGCTGCGCGCGGTGCCAGGCATCGGCCGCCTCGAGGCGCTGCGCGGCCGCGAGAAGCTGCGACTCGGCTTTGAACGCGCGGTGCGCGAGGGCGCCGTCGGCGCGCTCGGCCCCGCGGGCGGGGCAGACGGCGCGCTTGCGCGCGTGTTCGCAGATGAGAACATGCGCGCACGCGACGCGACGGCGCGGCAGCTTGCCGCGGAAGAGGCGCGCGACGGGTCGCTCTTCGAGTTCGACGCGCAGCTGCCGAAGTCGTTCCTCCCAGAGATCGTGGCGCTCTGCCGCACAGACGGCGTCGAGCTCGTCCTTGTGCGCGTGAAGCGCCGCCGCGATCTCGTCGCGGGCAGCGAGCCCGCCGAGGTCGTGCGGTACATGGACGCCCTGCGGGCGTATCTCGCAGCGGAGGGCGTGCCGCTCGTCGACTTCACGAACGACCCGCGCATCGAGGCGCGGCACTTCGGAGTCGGCGACCACCTGAACGCCGAGGCGGGGCGG
>JBIKTI010000005.1:0-22936 GCA_044348205.1 Phycisphaerales bacterium
GAGTGCCACCCCCCAGGCGTAGGGAACGAGCCAGTCCTGCGAGAGGCACAGCGAGGCGATCGGCTCCCAGGTCGCGAAGGCGAGCACGCCTGCGGCGAAGACGCACACGAGGTGCAGGATCGCGCTCAGGAGGCCCTGGTTCGCCCACCAGTACGCGATCAGCAGGATGAACCCGATCACGAGAATGTTGAAGACGGTTTCCATGTTCGAATCTCTGTCGCTGTGCTGCTGTTGTCCGGCGGGGTTCGTTCGGGGAGTTTGCCAAGACCGTGGCGCGGTCGGCGCTGGTCAGCCCTTCGCGGGCGACTTCCCGCCCGGAAGCGGCGGGGCGCCTGATGGAAGCGGCGGGGCGCCTGCGGGGCCAGGGCGCGCGGCGGTGGCGGCCTGCTTCGGCGCGAACACGCGCTGCACTTCCTCGAGGCTGGTGAGGCCCTCGCGGACCTTGAGGAGCGCCGCTTCCTGCAGCTGGATCATCTTGAAGTCGCGCACAGCACGGGCATAGGCACTGCGGAAGTCGTTTTCCGCGAGATACTTGCGACCCTCTGCGTCGATGGGCATGACCTCGAAGATGCCGATCTGCCCGAAGTAGGCGCTTCCCTGGCAGACAGGGCAGTCCTCGATGCGGTTCTTGACCTGAATCTTGCCGCTCGGGCGGAAGAGTTCGACCTGCTTGCCGCTCGGGATGCCGAGCTTCTTGGCCTGCTCGGGGGTCGGTGTGAAGGGCGACTTGCAGTTCGGGCAGAGCTGGCGGATGAGCCGCTGGTGCACGATGCCGCTGAGGCCGCGTGTGGCGAGCTTCGCGTCGCCGACGGCCTGCATCCACCCCGCGACCGACTGCGCCATGCTCTCGGCGGGCATCATCACATAGACGAGCGGACGCTCGAGGCCCATGAGGGTCGCCGCCTTGGCGCTGCCGGGCTCTGAGATGTCGGCCGCGAGGACGACATCGGGGTCGCGGCGCAGGATCTTCGTAAGCGCGGTCGCGTAGTCCTCGATGCCGGGCTCGGGGGCGAATGCCTTGTGTTCGACGCCCTCGACGCGGTAGACGAGCTCGCGCTCGAGCGTCTTGATGTTGCTGGTGTAGGCGTCGTGCCGCGCGATGAGGGAGAAGCCGAGCGTGGTGAGGCCCTGGCCCGGCGGCGTGCTCACGAGCACGATGCCGACGCGCTTCCCCGGGTCCTCGAGCGCGCGCAGCGCCTCGAGCTGGCTCTGCGCGAGGCCGAGCGTGTCGATCGACTTGCCGAGGCGAGACTCGCGGTCGAAGTCGACGCGGACGGTCTGCCCGCCCGAGCTTCCGATCGAGGTCACGGTGAGCGCGCTCTGGCCCGTTTCGCCTGCGACAGAGCACGCACCCGTCTGGCGGCGTCTGCGGTCGTTGACATCGAGGCCCGCGATGCGCTTGACGAGGTCGATCACGGCGTTGCCGACATCGGGCGGAAGCGCTTCGCGCTTGGTGCGCACGCCGTCGACGAGCATCGAGACCGCAACGCCCTGCTGCGAGCTGACGAGGTCCACGCGGCTTGCGCGCGCAAGCATCGGCTCGACCACGACTCGCTCGAGGGCGAGGTAGATGCCGAGGGCCGGGTCCTCCTTCTGCGGGACAGGCTCCTTGCCGCCGCCCGCGCGCGTGAAGATGACGCTGGCAGCGCGGTCCGCGGCGGCCTGTCGCCGCGCGGCCATGGCCTTCGCCAGCTTGTCGCCGCCGAAGCGGAACTGCCGGCCCTCGGGCACGCGCGCGTCGCGGAACTTCCAGTAGGCGTACATCGCGCCGCCGAGGATGAGGATCGCGACGGGCAGGCCGATGAAGAAGATCGGGATCAGCACCGCCGCGGCGAGCGCGACGACCGCCGCGCCGACGAAGGCGAAGTTCCACGGCAGCACGGGGAGCGTGTACATGCGGGCGTCGGCCTCGAAGCGGGCGACATAGCGCATGTAGACGACGAATGTCGCGACGAGGAGGATGGGCTTGGCGATGCTCATCAGGATCGGAGCATTGGCCAGCATCAGCGTCGCGGTGATGGTCGGGTCGTGCATGTCTGTTTCTCACGGTGCGCCCGCATCGGGGCGCACGGGTCTTTCACTGCTGCGGTTCTCTCTGTCTTCGTCCGCGCCCCGCCAGGGCGCGCGGGCGTCAGCCGATTCCCTTCAGGCGCATCTTCAGCTCCTCCGGCTTCGGCGTCGCCTCGAGCGCGACCCGCTGGTGGATCATGTTGTCCTCGACGAGCTTCACGAGCGAACTGGTGAAGTCGACCATGCCCTCCTCGTGGCCCTGCTTGATGAGGTCGAGGAGCTCGCCCTCGCGGCCCTCGAGGATGTACTTCTGGACTGCGGGGGTGTTGAGCAGGATCTCGATCGCGGGGATGCGCGAGATGTGCGCGTGGAGCGTCGGGAGGAGCTTCTGGTAGATGACGGCACGCAGGTTGTACGCAAGAAGCTTGCGGATCTGGTCGCGCTCGTTCTCGGGGAAGAGGTCGTAGATTCGGCCGAAGGTCTGCCACGCCGAGCTGGCGTGGATGGTCCCGAAGACGAGGTGGCCCGTCTCTGCGGCACGGATGGCCGCCTCGAAGGTCTCGTAGTCTCGCATTTCGCCGACGAGGACGACATCGGGGTTCTCGCGGACGAGCGCGCGCAGCGCATCGTTGAAGTTCGTCGCGTCGATGCCGATCTCGCGCTGGTTGATCGTCGCCTTCGCGTCGTTGAAGATGTACTCGATCGGGTCCTCGATCGTGATGATGTGGACCTTCTTGCGCTGGTTCACATAGTCGATCATCGACGCGATCGAGGTCGACTTGCCCGACCCCGTGACGCCCGAGAAGAGGATCAGGCCCTGCGCCGACATCGAGACATCGCCGAGGATCGGGGGGAGGAAGAGCTCCTCGAACTTCTTGATCTGGCTCGTGATGAGTCGCGCGGCGAGCGAGGGGTTTCCGCGTGCCATGAAGAGATTGACGCGGAAGCGGCGCGTGGTGGCGCCTTCGGCGTCGCCCGCCTTGCGGTAGTCGTAGGCGAAGTCGATCGAGCCGTGGCGCGCGAAGTAGTCGAGCTGGTTCGGGTCGAGGATGTCCTTCGCGACCTGCATCATGAGGTCGGGGGTGCAGAGGTCGGTCTCGAGGTCCTTCAGCGTGCCGCGATGGCGCACGCGCGGGCGCAGTCCGCTCTTCACGATCAAGTCGGAGCCTTCGACCCGAATGATCGCCTCGAGCCAGGAGATCCACGCCTTCTTGCCGTCGCCCGCGGTGGTGCCGCGGTGGTTGATCGAGAGGGGAACGAGCAGTTCGTTTCGGACAGCGCCCATGGACGACCTCGGGGCCAGGCATTCCGTGTCTCCTGCGGCCGCGCGACGCCTGACCTGCGTGCGGCGGCCTCCGCGAACCAAGCGCGGAGCCCCGTACGGTACCTGAAAACATCCTTGACGGGAACGGCGGACGGGTTTTCGGACGGGGTATTGACGGCTTCCGCTCCCTGCCGCATGATCCTCCGATGGCAGACCTGAACGACATGCAGGCGGCGTCGAAGATCGTGCTCGAAGGCATCACCTTCGACGATGTGCTCCTCATTCCCGCGCACAGCGCGGTCACGCCCGACCTCGCCGACACGGGCACCCGCCTCACGCGCGGCATCGGCCTGCGTATTCCCCTCATCTCGGCGCCGATGGACACGGTCACGGAGTCGACCCTCGCGCGTGCGCTCGCGCAGGAGGGCGGCATCGGCATCATCCACAAGAACATGCCCGCCGATGTGCAGGCGCGCGAGGTGGCGAAGGTGAAGCGCTCGGAGCACGGGGTCGTGGTCGACCCTGTCACGCTCTCGCCGCTCGACACGCTCGCCCGGGCCGCGAAGCTGATGGGCGAGCAGGGAGTCTCGGGCTTTCCCGTGACAAGCGACGGATCGCGCCGCGGCAAGGTCGTGGGCATCCTCACCCGCCGCGACATGAAGTTCCTCGAGGGCAAGGACCTCGCGGCCATTCCCGTGCACGAGGTCATGACGCGCGAGAAGCTCGTCATCGCCGCGCCCGATGTCTCCATGGAGGAGGCCGAGCGGCTCATGAGCCGTGCGCGCGTCGAGAAGCTCCTCCTCGTCGACGCGGAGGGAAGCCTGCGCGGCCTCGTGACGATGCGCGATGTCGAGAATGTGCGCACGCACCCGCGCGCGTGCCGCGATGCGCGCGGCCGCCTGCGCGTGGGCGCTGCCGTCGGCATCCGCCAGTACGAGCGCGTCGAGAAGCTGCTCGCTGCGGAGGTCGATGTCCTCGTGATCGACACGGCGCACGGGCACAGCGAGAACGTGCTCGACACCGTGCGTGAGGTGAAGAAGCGCTTCAACATCGAGGTGATCGCGGGCAATGTCGGCACGGCCGACGGCGCGAAGGCGCTCATCGACGCGGGCGCGGACGCCGTCAAGGTCGGCATCGGCCCTGGCTCCATCTGCACCACGCGCGTCGTGACGGGCGTCGGCATGCCACAGGTGACTGCGATCATGGAGGCGGTGCGCGCCGCGGAGAAGGCGGGCGTCCCCGTCATCGCAGACGGCGGCATCCGGCAGTCGGGCGACATCGCCAAGGCGATCGGCGCGGGCGCATCGAGCGTGATGCTCGGGTCGCTCCTCGCTGGCCTCGACGAGAGCCCTGGCGAAGTCGTGCTGGCGCGCGGACGGCGCTACAAGACCTATCGCGGCATGGGAAGCGAAGGCGCGATGAGCGCAGGCTCGGGCGACCGCTACGGACAGGGCAACATCAAGGACACCCGCAAGTTCGTCCCAGAGGGCGTCGAGGGCATGGTGCCGTACCGCGGCGTGCTCGCGGACTTCATCTACCAGATGGTCGGTGGACTTCGCTCTGCGATGGGCTATTGCGGATGCGCGACGATCGACGAGTTCCGCAAGCGCTCGCGCTTCGTGCGCGTTTCGGGCGCCACGATCATCGAGAACCACCCGCACGGCATCCAGATCACGAAGGAAGCGCCGAACTACAGCGCTGCGATCCGCGCGGAGTGACGCGCGGAGTGGATGCCGCAGACGCCTTGAGGGCGCGCTCTCTTTCCAGTGGGCGGGTGTTCCGTTGATCGGGAATGCCGGTGACAGGAATCGAACCTGCAAGCCTTTAGGGGGCGGCGGATTTTGAATCCGCTGCGTCTGCCAGTTCCGCCACACCGGCCGGTGTTTCGCTGCGAGCCTTGCTTTCGGCGTGGCGCACGGCGTTGGAAGAAGCCGAGAGTCTATCGACTGCGTCGCTGCGGTTCGGCGAGATGACTCTGGGGACGATTTTGGCGAAATTCTGCCGAGAGGCCTTGGCAGACATGAAGACGGCTGTATACTAACAAACACCGAACAAGCGTCGGTGACAACAAGGCTTTGTCTGAAGTCCGCTGGCGGTGGGACCCCAGTTTGGATTCGGGCTCAGCCCAAATTTGGTGCGCGAATGGGCGAGACGAGGAGTTGAGACGAGGAGTTGAGACGAGGAGTTGAGACGAGGTTTCAGCCCGAGTTGAACCGTGACCGGACTTTCGGTCTGGGCTTTCGGTCTGGGCTTTCGGTCTGGGCTTTCGGTCTGTGCCTTCGGTCTGGGCTTGTTCGCGCCGCGCGCACTGCACCCTCCAACTCTCGCATGTCTGCCTGTTCACGCCACGCGGCGCACCTCCGCAGGGTGACGCTGTTGCGCACCGCGTGGTTGCGCCTCATCGCGGTGGAGCAGGCGAGCAAGGAGAGAAATCGCTGCGGCATGCGCAGGCATGCGGAGAGGATGTTCATGAGGCCAGGCATCGAAGCACATGTTCGAACGGCGACCGCGCCGCAGCGGTGGGCTGGTCGCAAGGCGATTCGCGATGCGGCGTCCGTCGTGCGCGATGTTCGTGCGCAACTCGCTGCGCTGGATGCGATGGACGCCGCGCCACTGCATGCAGACCTGCCACAGGAGAGCGGGATGCCGCAGGGTGCCGCGTCCGTGCCGAGCTGTTGCAGTGCGATCTCCCGCATCGGCGAGGAGGATCATGTGCCCATCGGGTGCGCGGGCGATGGGCCAGTTCGTCACGCCGGCTTTGGCTCGGGACGCTCCGACGGGCAACGATTTGCAGGTGAATTTGCAGGTGCGCGCCTTGGGGCGGGTCTTTCCAGCGTCGATGTGGCGATCGGAGGAGGCCTCGCGATTGGTGGCGTTCATGAGATCGAGGGACTGGTGCTTGACGACGGGCTTGACGACGGGCTTGACGATGGGCTTGACGACGAGCCTGTCGACAGGCACGGCGGCGTATTCGGCACGGCCGTCGACCGCTCTGGGCATTCAAGCGCGAGTTCCGGCTGGATCGTTCCGTTTGGATGCGTCCAGCATGTCGTGCATCGCGCGTGGGCGCATCCTCGGCTCGCGGGCCGTGCCATTGCCTGGATCGGCAGCAGGGTGTGCCCATCGACCGCTGCGCTCTCATCGCAATGGGTCGAGTCTGGTCGTGTCCATGTTGACGAGTCTGCACTCGAGAAGTCCATCTTTGTGCAGGACTTTGCGCTTCCTCGGTCGGATCGACGCGGTGAGCGTCCTTTGCGCGATGGCGGCGGCGGTCGGCGTCGAGCACCATGCGAAGGCACGCGGCCCGACGCATCGCAGTTCGCCAGCGCTCGCGTGTGGTGTGCGGAGCAAGCGATACGCCTTGGGGCGGCGGGGATCGTCGTTCTCGATGGAACGGGTCTTGACCATGTCATGTGGAGGCGGCTGCAGTTGGCGGCGGCCTCCACCATGCGTGGCGGGGAGCATGCGGACGAGAATCATGCAGGCGACGAGACGGATGCGCGCTGGAATCAGGAGTCGCAGCGCCGTGCTGGCATTGCAGGCGCACCGACATCCGGCGGCACGCTGGTTCTGGTGGTGACACCGCCATCGGTGGATGGGCATGCAAGCGGGCGGTACGGCGAGCGATCAGGCCGTGGACTTCGGCGATTCCATGGCGCCAGCACCATCTGGCGGGTGCATGCCTGCGTGACGGCGCATGGGTCGCGCGCGAAGGCCGAGGCGTCGGGCTGGTCTTGCATCCGTGAGTGGAAGATGCCTGGCTGTCGGATGCTCGAGTGGCGGATGAAGCTCGTTCACGCACGGCCCAAGTCGGCGTTGGGGGCTTCTGGCGAGGGCCTCGTGACGCTTCAAGGCGCGGAAGAGAGCCTGTATCCCCCCGGTCTTCGCGGAAGCCCCGTCGGCGGGTTCGTTGGCGAGTGTGCGGGCGGAAGCCGCAGCGGAGGCCGCAGCGGAGGCTTGGTGTTCTCCGCTGGCCTGCACGCAGGCATGGCGGATGGCCGAATGGCGATCACCGTGTCGCAGCCATGCGATCTTCTTGACGCGGTGGGCGTCATGTCCGACGCGGTGGGCCTTTGCCGGCAGACGCGCTGTGCGCATGGCGCCGTGATCGAGTGCGATGCATTCGATGTGCAGCGCACAGAGAGAGCGAGGAGCGCATGACTCCGTCGCTTCACATGAGCGAGTCTCTCGCCGCCGAGCCATCCGTTCCCTGCGAGGAGGCGTTCGCGCAGAGGCGCTTTCTCGCCGTTCACTTCACGAATTGGAGGCTGGACGCGAGCCGATCGATGCTGCGTCGTGCGCTGCGGCGGGCGAGTGATGCCGCATCTCATCAGGTGGGTCATGTCGAAGGTCATGTCGAAGGTCATTTCGAAGGTCATGTCGAAGGCCATATCCGCGAGTCGGTCGGCACTCCGTTTCTGCTGGTCGAGGAGCAGCGGGGCATTGCACAGGTCGTTGCGGCGTGCGCGCAGTGCAAGAGGCACGGCGTTCGCGAGGGGATCACGCTGGCACAGGCCGAGTCCATGTGTCCACCATTTCAGCCATCCTCTTCTGCGCGTGATGTTTTCGCAGAACTCTGCGCGATGCATGGAGTCGGCTCTGGAGTGGGCTCGGGGGCGGGCTCGGAGCCTTGGTGGAGCCGTTGCGTGTCCTGGGGCGGGTGCGCACTCGTCATGCGCGCTGATCGAGCGCGGGAGTCCCGCATGCTCGTCAGGCTGGCGCATTGCCTGGAGCGTTGGATTCCGAGAATCGCTCTCGTCGGCCCGTCTGGCGATGCGGGCGACCCTTCTGTTCTCACAGTCGGGCTCGTGCACGGCAAGCCTGCTGAGCAGAGGCTCGGCGCAAGCACATCATGTGCGGTTTCCTCGCGTGAGTATGCATCGTGTGGGCATGCGTCGCTTGAGAGCGCGTGCCTTGTTGGCGACCTGACTGGTTGCCAGCGACTGTTCCGCAAGGAGCATGGGACCGAGCAGGCGCTTCTCCGACGCATCATGGAGTCGTTTCATGCGAAGGGATTTCGTGTGCGCGTGGCAACGGCGTCCACGATCGGCATGTCGGTCGCTGCCGCGCGGCATGGAGCGCGCCCGTCTCGAGGGACCAAGAGCCATCTTTCCGCCAGTGTCCGCGAGGGCGTCTTCGCGGTGCCCGCGCGCCGCGAGGAGGAGCATCTTGATCCTCTTCCCATTGCGTCGCTGCGCATTCCGGCAGTGGCGGTCGCCGCACTCGAGTCCGTGGGCGTACGCACGGTTGGCCAGCTGTCGCAGCTTCGGCGGGAAGGCGTTGCGGCACGCTTTGGCGGAGATGCGGCCAGCGTGGCGCCGCAGCGTCGGCGAGCGGTTCGCGGAGGCCGGCGCCATGTGGCCTCTCCGGCGCGTTGGGAGGCGGAGGCCGGACTCTTCCAGGGAATGGTGGGATCTGCGGAGGACGCCAATCCATCAAGCCCAGCCCGTGGCGCGCGGTCCAAGCGTTGTGGATCGTCTTCGTCCATGACGCCAGATGTCCTGCGCAGGCTCGATCAGGCGCTCGGGTTGGTGCCTGAGGAACTCGTTCCACTGCGCTCGTGCGAAGAGATCGTCCTGCGAAGGGAGTTCGACGGGCCTGTCGCCAGGCTTGAGACGATCCTGGCGGCATGTGGCGAGCTCGTGGATCGATTGTCACGGCATCTCCATGAGCGGAGAGAGGCGCTTCGTTCGGCGCGCTGGGTCTTTCGTCATGCGGAGCTGCCTGCGGATCTCTCGACAGATGCGCTGCAAGTGCATCGATCGAGCGAGGGATGCTCGCGCTCTGGATCGATCGCAGGGTTTGAGTCCATCGTCATGCTCGAGCTTTCGTGTCCGAGTGCGCGGCGGACGCTGCTCTGGAGGCTGTTGCACCCGCGCATCGAGCGTCTGGCGCTTGACCATGGCGTGGAGGAGATCAGCTGTCGGCTTGAGGACGCGGTGCGTCTGCGATGCAGGCAACGGCAACTGTTGACGCGAGCGGATCCACCGCCGCAACTCTCAAGCCAGCGCCCTGCGACCGCTCAGGCGGTGCGGCAAGGGAGCGCCGCCGCGTGCGCAGGACCGATCGTTGGAATGGAGTCTGAACTCACCGCAGGGTGGGTGGAGATTGGTTCCCGCGGCAAGGCAGGGGTCGCGCCCGATGACACAGGCAGATTGCATGCCCAGACGCAGCAGTGGATCGATCTCCTCGCATCGCGCGGCGCACGCGCCTCCATCGGGCGACATGCCTGTCGTGATGGCCTGCGCGCCGCGTGGCCTCCTCGCGCGGTGGCGTCTCGCGCGGGGGCGTCGTGCGTCCGGCTGTACCTCGAGCGCCCGACCGTGGAGTTCGATCCTCCCGAGCCCGCGTTTCTCAGCGGTGGTGATGCAAGCGTCGAGTTGGCGCAGTGCGTGGCGCAGCGGACGGCGTGGCGCGGGCCTTGCGGCAATCCAATGGTCGCTCCACACGCCCAAGGCCGCATCGGCGCAGGTTCCGCCATGGCTTCGGAGGCGACATGTACAGCGACCCCGCCGCCATCCGTGCATTGGCGAAGCCGAACATGGCGCTTGCGCGCACTCGATGGATGGGAGCGGATCGCTGCGCCGTGGTGGATCCGCGCAGATGCCCATGTCGACGCGTGTGGAAGGCAGGCAGAAGCAGGGCGCTTCTATGGACGGCTGCGCATCGGCGGCGGGCTCTGGGTCTTCGTGCGCTGGCCCGAGGCACTCAGGTGTCGCAGCGCTTCAGCCCAGCCAGCGCCGCACGCGACAGGCCACATGGTTGTTCCGCCGTGGATCGCGCGCAGTGCGGAAGCGATACGGCGCGGAGTCGAACTCGAGGTGCTTGGTGCGTGGGGCTAGGTTCTGTCTGACGGATCACCGAAGACCAAAGAATCGCGCGGTGCCCGGATGGCAAGGAGATGAAACGAAGCTGTATCCGCAGTGATACAGCGAGTTGAAGCCGACGCGGCCAGCCGGGATGCCGCGCGGTTCGACGTCCGGGGATCCGTCAGACAGAACCTAGGTTCTGTCCAACGGGTCTCTTGGAGAAAGGCGCGCGAGCACATGCCTGAAGACCCACCACCTAAGCACAGGCAGCACCCGATGCGGGCCATGGATCTCGGGCGAGGCGCCATGGCGGCGATCGGTGCGGATGATCCGCCCCCCATGTCGCCGCAAGGGCGGGGGTTTCCCACAGGCTTTCCTGTCCGTCGCCCCACGGCGCAGCGTCGGTGGGGCGAACTTGCCGTGACGAGCAATCACACCTTCCTCCATGGTGCAAGCCACCCTGAGGAGCTGGTCGAGGCTGCGATCCGTCTGGGGCACTCTGGAATGGCGCTCACCGACCTCGAGAGCGTCGGCGGCGCGGTCCGGGCGCATGTGGCGGCGCGTGACGCGGTCCGCTGCCTGTCTCAGCTTGCGGAAGCTCCCGATGTTCGGCAGGAATCGCCGCCTCTCGACGGACTCCGTCTGGCTCAATTCCGGATTGCTCATGGAGCGCGCGTGCGTCTGGCGATCGGCGACGAGGGGGAGCCCGTGCCGCCACTCGACATGTTGCTCTACGCAAGCGATCGGGCATCATGGGCGGCGCTCTGCCGGCTGCTCACGCGCGCGCGCACCGCGGGCAGCGTCGGTCTGCCCGAGGCGGGGGGTGACGCTGCGGCTGCGTGCGGGAGCGACGCGTTGCGGTCACCTGTCGTGGGTCGAGCGCAGCGAAGCAAGGCCCAGCGCATGGCATGCCTTCGGCTGCACGACCTTGTCGAGCTGCTGGCGGTCAAATCCCCCGCGCGTTGTGGACACGCTGCATCGGGCGAGGGGCTTCTCGGCGTTCTCCTTCCACCGCGCATCCCATCGCAGCGCTTCTTCGAGGCAGGCGGCGGCCTGGCGCATTTCATGCCCGATCGGCTGGCCGTCGCGTTGATGCGCGTCGACGAGCCTGGCGGAGTCGCCCATGCAGAGTGCGCCGTGGCGCTGTCGGAGGCGCTGCGTCTGCCGCTCGCCGCCGTCAACGACATCCGCATGCACGACCCATCGCGGAGACCCTTGCTCGATGTGCTCGCGTGCATCCGCGCAGGCACGGACATTGATCGCGCCGGGCATCTCCTGTCATGGAATGCGGAGCGCAGGCTGCGACCTCCTGAAGAGGTCTTTCGCCGCTACAGCGACAGGCCGGACGCCCTCGACACGGCGTGGCGCTTCCTCGAGCGGGCGTCTGCCTTCTCGCTCGACGAACTGCGCTATGGCTACCCGCGCGAGATCGCGCCCGAGGGGCGCACGCCGATGGAGCATCTGCGGACGCTTGTCTTGCTCGGTGCACGCGAACGCTATCCCTGCGGCGTCCCGATCAAGGTGACGCGTCAGATCGAGCATGAGCTCGCAATCATCGCAGACCTCGACTACGCGCCGTACTTCCTCACCGTGCAGGACATCGTCGCCTTCGCACGGTCGCGCGGCATCCTCTGCCAAGGCCGCGGCGCCGCTGCAAACAGCGCTGTCTGCTACGCGCTCGGCGTGACGGCGGTCGATCCGGACCGCATCGATGTCCTCTTCGAGCGCTTCGTGAGCCGCGAGCGCAACGAGCCGCCCGACATCGACATCGACTTCGAGCACGAGCGCCGCGAGGAGGTGATCCAGTACATCTATGCGAAGTACGGGCGGGACCGCGCCGCGCTGGTCTGCGAGGTCGTCAGCTACCGCAGCCGAAGCGCGATCCGGGATGTCGGCAAGGCTCTGGGCCTTCCGCTCGACGCCGTCGACCGCCTTGCCCGCAGCGTCGACCGCTGGTCTGGCGGCGGGCTCGGCCAGAGGGACGATGTCGACGCCGCAGGCGATGCCCGCGCCCGCCTGCATGCGGCTGGGCTCGACCCGGATGCTCCAAGGGTTCGCATGCTTGCGCATCTCTCCAATGAGATCCTTGGGTTCCCCCGCAACAGGTCGCAGCATGTCGGAGGCTTCGTCATCTCGGAGACGCCGCTCTGCGAGACGGTGCCCATCGAGCATGCCTCCATGGACGGGCGCACCGTGATCGAATGGGACAAGGACGACATCGATGCGCTCGGAATGCTGAAGATCGACATCCTTGCGCTCGGAATGCTTACGGCGCTTCGCAAGTCGATCGACCTCGTGAACGGCGACCGCACGGCGCTTGCCGACGGCGCATCTGCCCAGCCCGCCCACGATGCACCTCGCGTCCGCGCGGATTTCGCCGAAAGTCGACCCTCTGCGACGGGCTCTGCGTCTCTCGTCCCGAGCGCGGGAACTATGGCGCATTCGGCGGAGCCCCTGCGCTTCCACGCCATTCCAGCCGAGGATCCGGCGACCTACGACATGATTTGTCGCGCGGACACCGTGGGAGTGTTCCAGATCGAGTCGCGCGCACAGATGTCGATGCTGCCGCGACTCAGGCCGCGCTGCTTCTACGACCTCGTCATCGAGGTGGCGATCGTGCGGCCGGGGCCTATCCAAGGGGACATGGTGCATCCCTATCTCCGCCGCAGGAGCGGCATTGAGAAGCCCATCTATCCCGACGAAGCCGTGCGGGGAGTCCTCGGTCGGACGCTCGGCGTGCCGCTCTTCCAGGAGCAGGCGATGGCGCTCGCCGTGGTCGCCGCAGGCTTCACGCCTGGGCAGGCGGACGAACTGCGCCGGGCCATCGCTGCGTGGAAGCGCAGCGGCAACCAGATCGCCCTGTTCCGCGCGGCGCTTGAGGACGGCATGGTGGCGCGAGGCTACAGCCAGGCGTTCGCACAGCAGGTGTTCGAGCAGGTCAAGGGCTTCTCTGGCTACGGCTTCCCAGAGTCTCATGCGGCGAGCTTCGCGCTGCTTGTCTACGCCAGCGCGTGGATCAAGCGGCACCATCCTGCGGCGTTCGTCGCCGCGCTCCTCAACAGCCAGCCGATGGGTTTCTACGCGCCCGCCCAGCTTGTCCGAGATGCACAGGACCATGGCGTCGCCATCCGCGCAGTCGACATCCTCTGCTCGCTGTGGGACACGACCCTCGAGCGTGGCGTGGATCCCGTCTCCTTCCTCGCAAGCGGGGGGGCCTCTGGCAGTGCAGGCACGCATGATCCGCTCTGTGCGCCACGCCTGCAGCCGCTTGTGCGCATTCGCGCGGGCGATGGTCCGCCCGAGGTCGAGCGGCTTTCCTCCGTCGGCGGCGCGATCCGCTGGCGCGTGCCCGCGGCTGCTCCGTCTGCATGTGCAGCGCACCACACGGGCGATCAACGACCCGCCGAGCCGCTCTGCGCGCCAGCGGAGCACTCGCGCGCCTCGTCCACCGTTCAAGGCGACCGTGATGCACGATCAGGGCAGGGCGCCGCTGCACATGCGCACTTCCTTGTGCCGTCGCAGGCCGCCGTCCGTCTCGGCCTGCACATGGTGCGTGGACTCTGCGCGGAGGAGGCGTCGCGTCTCGTCGAGGCCGTGCGACGACACGGGCCGTTTCAGCGGCTCTCGGATCTCTCTGAGGCGTCGGGCGTGGGCGCGCCCACCCTGCGCGGCCTTGCCGCTGCCGATGCGTTTCGTTCGATGGGGCTCGATCGCCAGCAGGCTTCATGGCAGATCCTCGCCCTACGGGATCGGGTG
Organism: Phycisphaerales bacterium; assembly: GCA_044348205.1. Classification (GTDB taxonomy): domain Bacteria; phylum Planctomycetota; class Phycisphaerae; order Phycisphaerales; family SM1A02; genus QWPT01. The sequence continues at coordinate 13,840 of JBIKTI010000005.1, forward strand.
CGGCCCCTCTGGTCGTTCGGGAACAGACTTGAAGAGGCCGAGTCCATGCCGTCGGCAACGCCGCCTACAGAAACGGGGTCTTCGGTCGAGCCTCCCGCCGTCGCCGGTGCAGACTGGAGCGAAGGGGTGGAGCCAGCGCTGCCGCCCGAGCCCGAACTGGTGCAGATCGCGTCCGATCTCGCGCAGACAGGCGTCTCGCTTCGCCGTCATCCGATTCTCTGCATCAGGCACAGCCTGCAGCGGCTTGGGGCGGTGCCCTGTTCATGGCTTCGGCACCCAGACAGGACGCCCGCAGGGCGCCGCCTGACGGTCGCGGGAATCGTGCTCCTGCGCCAAAGCCCATCGACTGCGAAGGGCATCGTCTTCATGACCATCGAGGACGAGTCGGGCTCCGCCAACCTGATCCTTCGTCCCAAGACCTATGTACGGCTCAGGAGCGAGGTCAGAGCCGCCTCGCTTCTCGTCGTGAGGGGCAAGGTCGAGCGGCGCGACGGCGTGGTTCATGTGCTCGTCGAGTCGGCCCGCGATCTCACCGCCCGACTGACGGAGGGCCTTCGGCCGCCGTGACGGCGCAGGATCGACACGCAGCGTGCGGGCGCTGATACGCTCTCGGCATGCTCCTAGCAAACGAGAGCCCGCGACGCGACGAGTTCGCTTCTGTCTCCGATGTGCGCACGATGACGGCGCGTTCTCGGTCGAGCGCGCGCGGTGCCTTCGTGGTGCTCGCGCTGGCCGCGGCCGCGGCCGCGCTCGCCTCCTGCGGAAGCGTGAGGGGAACGGACAGACGGCTCCTCGAGCAGAATCCGGCGCCGACGGAACTCGCGGAAGACGCAGCGCGCAGCTGAGGTGTTGCATCGGGAGATCGGCCCAGCGCATCGCCGTCTGCCTACGGCGCGGATGTGCGTGGCTCCTCTTCCTCGAGCTCCGCGCGCATGATGCCCTCGCGGGTCTCCGTCAGGGTGCGCATGCGACGCAGCGCCGGGAACGACACCGCCACGATCGCGGCGACGGCAAGCGTTCCGACGCCGCCACTGACGGCGCTGACGACAGGCCCGAACCAGGACGCCACAAGCCCCGACTCGTATGCGCCGACCTCGTTGGAGCACTCGATGAAGACGCTGTTGACGGCGGTTGTCCGCCCGCGCAGTTCATCGGGTGTGCGCGTCTGCACCAGGATGTGGCGGATGACGACGGAGATGTTGTCCGCTGCACCGCCGATTCCAAGCGCCACCAGCGAGAGCCAGAAGGATGTGCTCAACCCGAAGACGATGATGGAGACGCCGAACACGGTCACGCTGAAGAGAAGCGCTCGCCCCGCGTGTCGGAAGTTGGGCTTGGCTGCGAGCCAGATCGCCATGCCGAACGCGCCGAGATATGGGGCAGCCCGCAGCGCGCCAAGCCCCACGGGGCCGCAGTGGAGGATCTCCTTCGCGTAGATCGGTAGGAGCGCCGTTGCGCCTCCGAAGAGCACCGCCAGCATGTCGAGGGTGAGCGCTCCGAGGATCGTCTTCTCGCGCCAGATGTGCTGTGCGCCCTGGAACATGTCCGCGAGCCTCGGAGGTGGGGCCGTGCGCACGATGGGACGCGGCTTCAGGAAGAGCGCAGCGATTCCCGCGGCCGTGCACAGCACGGCCGTGAGTGCGTAGACGACCCAGGCGTGCCCCGAAGCTGCGATCGCGGCGCCTGCGAGAAGCGGCCCCGCGACCGCCGCGAACTGGAAGAAGCCCGACTGCCATGCGACGGCGTTCTCGAAGCGTTCGCGCGGCAGGAGCGAGGGCAGCAGGGCGCCCCGCGACGGCGCGTTGAAGCTGCGCACGCACCCCGAGCCGACGAGCAGCACGAAGTACACCCAGATCGGCATCGCGCTATGGCTTGCGAAGGCCAGGCATACGGCCACCCCCGCGAAGGCGACCTGTGTGGCGGCGAGGATCTTCCGTCGGTCTCCGCCATCGACGATCGTGCCCGCGGGCAGCGTCAGCAGGATCACGGGCAGGGCGCGCGCAAGCCCGAGAAGACCAAGGTCGTACGGGTCGCCCGTTCGCTCGTAGACCTCCCACCCGATCGCGGTCGACAGCATCTGAAGGCCCATGCTCGAGCACAGGAATGCCGCCGCGTAGAGGCGGTAGTTCGGCTCGCGCATCGCAGCGAAGGCATCGTGCGCCATGATGGGGGACGGCTCCCCGTCCGAGGGTTCCGCAGACCGATCTCGTCGTGCGTCAGGCTTCGGATCAGGTGTCGGCTCGGCCACGGGTGACGGGTACTATCTGCGGCATGACGCTTCCGCGCAATGCCAGGCCCGAACGGCGACCGCAATCCACGCCGCAATCCACGCCGCAATGCACGCCGCACGCCCTGCGTCGGACCGCGCTCGCGCTCGCCGTCGCCGCGATCGCACTCTGCGGCTGCCAGAACAGGAAGGTAAAGGTCGAGATCGCGGCGTCCGGCGATGGTGCCATGCGCACCTTCGCGACCAACGACACCAGTGCGCGCGCCTTGGCGGCCGCTGCCGAAGCCTACGGCGGGGCTGGCGAACGCGACGCGGAGCTCGGTCGTCGTTTCAGCGGCACTTTCGCTGAGAGCGCGATGCCGTCCGAGATCGGAAACCGCGGCGCGATCGGCAGGCTCGACTCGAGCCTCGGCTCAGCGCGCGCCTATTACGAGCAGTTCGCCGAACCTCGCGCGGAGTGGGCCGCCATGCGCGAGCGCGTCGAGGGCGGAATCCTATGGATGCAGATCTTCGGCCGCTTCATCGAGCAGCGCAAGCTGAAGACGGACGCAGAGCGCGCTGAATTCTCCAAGTGGTGGAACGGCGAGGCGACGCCGCTCGTCGCGGACGCCTACCTGATGTACTCGGGAATGCAGGCGGTCGCGCAGTCGCAGCGGATCGGCGCGCGCCTGCGCGGGCGCGACGACCAGGGGCCGCGCACCGGCGACGAGACCTTCCGCATCTCCGTCTTCCAGCCGCTGGCGATTCTCCTCGCGGAGCGCGGTTGGCTCGAGCCCGCCGAACTCGCTGCGATCCAGATGACGGGCATGAAGGGCGGTGCGTCGGCCCGCGAGCGCGAGTGGCTCGGCGAGAAGATCGTCACTCCCGCGATCACCCGCATCGTCGCGCGGTTCGACCCGTCGCGGAAGGACATGAAGCTGAAGGACTTCGCGCCTCTCGGGCTCGAGTTCCTCCTTTGGCTAAAGGTCTCGCGCGAGTACAGGGACCTCGTCCTCGCCTCGCCCGCGATCCCAGAGGTGACCAAGGAGGCGGTGCGCAAGGGTGGCTGGGACTTCGAGCTTCCGCCGCCGTTCGGCTTCCGGCTCCTCGAGCGTCCGAAGACGACCGACGCAGAGGTCGTCCTCGACACAGGCGCGGAGCCCTTCTTCACGAACGGCGTGTGGAACGCGGAGGCACGCCGCGTCGAGTTCAAGGGGGCGTTCTACGAGACGAAGTACCGCTACGCGCCCTACACCGCGCCGTACTACGCCTTCTGGTCGCTTCCCTCGCAGCGCCAGGAGTCGCTCTTTGGCGCCGTCATCCTCGAGGGCGAGGCGCTCGCGCAGTACTGCGCGTGGGAAAGCGCGCTCGTCGAGGAGACCAAGGCCGGTTGGCTCGCCGCGCTCGACGCCCTTGCAGGGTCGCAGGACCCCGTGCCCGCGCTCGAGATCGTGCTGTCGCTTTCCAAGGACCACCCCGCGCCGCTCGCCCTCGCGCGCTGGCTTGCGGTGAAGGCGGGTCGAGAGATCACGGAGCCGTTCCTCACCCCTGCGGAGCGGGAACAGCGTCGGAGCGGCACCCCGGCCACCGTGCAGGGCGAGGGTGTTGCGGCCGTGGTCGAGACCGTCAACCGCACGAGCGATGCCCGTCGCCCGCGCGGGATCTGACGGTTTGGCAACCAGCGGGGAAGCCAGGAGGCCCCGAAGGTCAGGCGTGGTCGCGTGTTTCAGCACGCAAAGGGGATGGTGTCGGCCTTCGACTCCGACGGCTCGCGTTTCGCATGCTGAAGCATGCGTACACCTCTGGTCATCCACTCCGACGACTTGCGACATTCGACCCGGAACGCAACCCCCAACGGCCCGCTCGCAAGCCTGAACCCCCGGGAAACGGGCGTTCCGGCCCACGCGGTCGAGCCGGCCGCCTGAACCCACGCCTCAGAACCCGACGCTTGAGCGCGCGCCCTGCTTCACGACCTGCGCCTCACCTTCCCACACCGCGCGCCCCGTGTTCGTGTTGGTGAGGCTCATCTGCAGCACATAGGCGATCTGTCGCGTGCTGCCAGAACGCGCGCGGTCCTCGAGCAGCTTCGCCGTCAGCGTCGCGTCGGGGACATTCTGCATGTTGATCTGGTTGTCGCGGCCCGACTGGAAGTCCTTCAGCGCCTGCGCATCCTTCGCGATCGGGTCCTCGGCGCGGCCGCCAGGGCCCGCAGTCATGATCACCTCGCACCGGCCCGTCTGCAGGAGCGCGATGCGGATCTTCTTGATGATCGCGTCGGTGTCGAACTGCTGGGTCGTCGTGTTGATGACGGGGTTCAGGAGAACTCCAGCGGGCTGGTTCGGAAGCCGCGAGAGCACGCCCGAGTTCACCATCGAGGCGACGACCTGGTCGGCGAGCAGGTTCCAGTCCTGGATGTTCATGCGATCGACGCTGACGATGAGGTCGTTCCCCTTCGGGTCGACATACTGCGCCTTCTGGCAGCCTGCGAGGCCGAGCGAGAGCGCGAGCGAGACGGTTGTGGCGTGGAGGAGCGTGCTGCGGAGCGAGGTGGTCATGTATGGTCTCGGGAGTTGCTCGAGCATCTGTTGGGCCCGAGCTGGCAGAGGGTGGGTGGCTTCAGAATGCGGGTGTCGGGGTGTCAGTGCTGTGCATCAGTGCCGTGCATCAGTATTGGGCATCAGTATTGGGCATCAGTACTGTGCGTCGAGGAAGGTCAGCCGCCACTCGACCGCGGCGGGGCTCGGCGCGACCGAGGTCAGCGTGATCGTCTCCTTCGGCTTGATCGTGACGCTCGTCATCGAGTTCGTCGCGCTCGCGACGGGCATGCCGCCTGCGTCGGTCCAGTCGAATCGATAGCTGAAGCGCTGTGTCGTGAGCTGGTCGCTGTAGACATCGACCGCGACGCGCTTCATGTCGCCGTTCACGGTGCCCTCGCGCACGCTGACGATGTTGGCCTTGTACTTGAGCCAGCCGTTGGTCACGATCTGCTTGTACGGGACGCTGCCATCCGCGCCCGCAGGTCCCGTCGGGCGCGTGGTGTTCGCCGTGTTGCAGCCGGTGAGGACAAACGCAGCGACCCCAACGGTGGCGAGGGCGCGGGCGGTTCGAAGGACGGCGTTCCTGGACATGGTGGTCTGCATGAATGTCTCCAGCATGAATCTCTGCATCACGATTCCTCGAGTCACGATTCCTCGAGTCACGATTCTTCGAGTCACGATTCTTCGATGCACGGGTCTTCTGCGTCTGGTCGTCAGCTTTCGGCGGCGGATTTCAGGGTCGGGAGCCGCTCGCCACGGCGCCCTGCGCGGACGGGAAGCGCATGGTATGCACCGCGGGCGCTGCGCCCGCGCGCGGCGCGCGCACATGGACGATGCTCGCACCATTCGATTCCACTGAGATCGGGCCGATCCGCTGCCCGCCCTCGAGCTCGACCTCGATCACGCCGTCCGCAGGCGCGGCGAGGCGGGCATAGAGGACGCGCTTCGGGAGCGTGAGCCAGATGCGGAGATCCGCGCTGTTGGTGCCGACCTGATAGAGCGCGCCCGCGATGGCCACGACCCACGCCGCGTCGGGGTTCTGCTCGTAGACGGCCTGCTGGGCGAGATAGGTCGCGATCGCCTTGGTGGCGCTCGAGACGATCGTCAGCGTCACGATCGCTGGCAGCCTGCGGTTGAACTCGTCCGCCACGACGCGGTCCATGTCCGTGAGGACGCGCGAGGCATGCACTTCGCCACCCGCGCGCACCGTGAACGAGCCCGCGGCGCCCTCCTTGAACTTCAGGACAGGAAGGGCGATTCCGACATACGGCACCTGCCTGATGAAGAGCGGGATGTCGAGTCGGAACTCGTCGAGCCACGGCCCGCTTCCCGCCTCGACGAGGACATGGACCGACGGCGCGAGCGCTGCGCCCGCGGTCGCTGCCTCCGCGAGCTGAGCGTCAAGCTCCGCGTAGAGCCTGTCGTCCTCCGAGAGCATGCCCGCCGTGCGGCGGAACGCGACCGTCGCCTGCGCGAGGGCGTCGGCACGGCCCGTCAACTGAAGCTGCAGCGCCTGAAGATAGGTCGAGTACGGGACCGCGAACTCGGCGTAGCCCTGCATCTCGCGCAACGGCCCATAGGCAGAGTCGAGGCCGCTCTTCACGCGGCCATCCGCCATCGCTGCGTTCGTGTCGTAGCCCTTCTCCCGCGCCGCTTCGCCAGCCTTCTCCTCGAGCGCCTCGATCTCCGCTGCGCTCTTCTCAGTCGCGTCGCGCTGCCACTCGTAGGCGCGGCGCAGCATCACTCCCGCCGCATCGAGATCGCCTGTGGAGAGATGGTTCAGCGCCTGGTAGGTGCAGCACATGATGCGGTCGTAGCTGCGGCCGCGGTAGGTGATGATCGTCTGGTTGGTGAGGATCGCGGCAGCCTCCTCCGAGATGCGCACCTCGGGCGACTCGTCGAGGTACGGCCACATGCGCTCGTCCGCTGCCGCGAACGCCTCGATCGAACGCGCCAGGTCGCCCGCAGCCGCGAAGACGCTGCCCGCCTCGAGTTCGTACAGCGTGCGGTCCTTCTCGCTCTCGCGCCTGTCCTCGAGGAGCGGCACGATCGCCTCCGCCGCGCGCGCGTACTCGCCGCGCTCGTATCGCTCGACGACTGGCTTCATGCGCTCCTGATGCGAGCAGCCGAGGAGAAGCGCGCCTGCGAGCATGCAGGGCGCGCAACCAGGCGCGAGCCGCGCGAAACGCCTCAGCGCACCCACGGCAGGCCCTGCCAGAAGCTGTTGTTCTCGAAGACAGGCGCCTCGTTCGTGTCGACCTTGATGTCGGTGCGCTCCTCGACCGAGTGCTTCGAGTTCCGCAGGAACGCTGCGAAGCCCTCGAGCACGGACGCCTGCGCCTCGGACAGGCGCTCTTCGCGCTTCAACGCCGTGAAGAACGCAGTCATCTCCGTCACGCGGGCGAGGCCGTCCGCGCTCAGCCGCATCGGAACCCTGATCGGGCCCGTTCCCTGCTGCGCGTTGATGGTCGCCTCGAAGGGCTCGAAGTCGGGCCGCGTCACGCGGAGCTTGCGCAGGCCCTTCACCGTCTCGACGGGAGCGGGGGTCGAGCCGACGACGACGCCGTCGATCTCGACGAGGAAGTCCGTCGGCGCGATGCGGTAGGTGCCGCCCGAGACGACGAGGTTGCCCGCCTGGTCGCGCACGATCTCGGGGATCGAGAGCTCCGAGGAGACGGCGTCGATCTGGAGCGGCACGCGCACGAGCGCGTCGGGCGCGGGGAGCGGTGTCCGCTCGCAGCGCCTGCGCATCGCGGTGGCCATCTTGGAAGCGCTCGTGCGAAGGAGTTCGGCCACCATGTCGCGCTCGACGGAGAGGCCCGCGCCTTGGCGGAGCGCGTCGCTCGCGCTTGCCACTCCTGAAGCGACCGTTGCGCCCTCCGCGCGTCCGAGGATCCTGTACGAGGCATCGAGCCGGTAGCTCTCGACATCGCTGCGCACGCCGCGAGCAGGGTCGTTCAGCGTGCGGCGGTCGATCGAGAGCGCCGTGATCGACGCGACGAGCACATAGTCCGCGCCCATCGACTGGGCGAGCGCGACCGCCGAGGACTGATCGGACAGGAGCCTGTCGAGGTCCTTCTCCGAGGGAACGCGGCCTGTGCCAGCGTTCGGGCCCTCGCGCGCGAACCTGGCCACTGCGTTCACGACATCCTCGCGGCTCAGCACGCGAAAGCACGCGCCGTCGAGTTCGCCCACGAGGAGGTCCTCGAACGAAAGCAGCCGCTCGTCGTCGAGCCGCTTCTCGCGGCTCCGCACGAAGATCGCCGCGGTGAACCGCGGCGATTCGCTTCTTTCGGCTGCTTGCGTCGGCGTGGCCTGCGCTGGCGGCGCCGTCTGCACTGCAGGCACGGGCGGGCCGTCGCCATCGCGCCGCCCTCCCCCCCGAAGAGGCGGCGCTGCGTCGTCCTGCTGCGCCGCGGGCATGTACATGCGGGCCGCGCCCGTGTCTTCGCAGCTCGACCTCGTCGTCTTCCTGAGGACACAGTTGCGCGCGATGCCGCGATCAAGGCCACAGATCTCGGCGCGCGAGAACTTCGGCGCAACCGAGATCACGCGGACGAATCCGACTGCGACCTCCTCCGAGCCGAGATTCTCGCCCGTGTCGGGGTCGATGAGCGCTTCGCCCTGTGCGAAGGCCTCCCAGATCTCCCCGACGGCGATGTCGGTGCCTTCGCCGCGGTTGAGCGTGACGACGCCGTCGCGCACGACGAGCACCTTTGCGGGGAACACCGTGTCTGTGATCTTCTGCGCGACGCGGTTCGCCATCTTGTCGGCGATCACATTGACGACCGCCTCCGTGAGGTCGCCGCCTTTCTGGTCGACGACATACTGCGGGTTGTTCTTGAAGTCGAAGTCGCTGAGCGTGACGCGCACGGACTCGAGCAGCGTGCCGCGCGTCGCATCGAACACGCGGCAGACCGCGCTCAGCCTGATCTGCCGCCGCGTCGCCTGCTGCCCGACGCCCTCGAAGCGCGCCGTCTGCACCTGATCCTGGAAGTCGTCGATCTGGACGAGCGCGAGGTAGGGGATCCCCGCGAGCTGGAACGGCTTCGCCCGCGCGGGGTCGGAGAGATCGAAGTTGCCGGAGTCCTGGGCCTGCTGCTCGCCGATGAGCTTCGCAAGTTCCGCGTGCGCGCGCACCTCGAACTTTCGCGTGTTCTGCAGCGCGTCCGCAAGCTTCGCGTCGAGCCCCTGGACGATCTGCGCCAGCTCGCCGCGCTGGCCGTAGCCCGCGACCCTCTCGACCACGGCGGGCAGCGCCTCGACCGCGGGCACCGCGATCGCGATCCGCGACGGTGCGGGCCCCGCGTCGTCCTGGGAGCCGTGTGCGGCGGGCACTCCGAGGACGAGGCTC
>JBIKTI010000464.1:0-2613 GCA_044348205.1 Phycisphaerales bacterium
GCTGCTCGCGCCCGACATGCCCGGCTACAACGAGGTCGTCGCATGGGTCGAGGCGCTGTCGGCAGTCGCCAAGTCGAACGCCGATCGCGGGGTGAACCACGGCGGCGGCATCGTCGGAGCGCTCGAGCAGGTGGCCGCGTTCTTCGTTGGGATGCACGAGGGACAAGTCGACGGCGCCATCCTCATCCTCGACAACTTCACCTGCGGATGGGTGCCAGGGCTCAACCGCGCAGCGAACCAGGTCCGCACCGCGAACGCGGGCAGCATGGCCTACACGGTCGCGGACTGGTCGGCATGGGTGGGGACGACCACTCTCCCTGTTGGAGCAGTACTGAAGCTTGCGGGAATCGGCGCAAAAGCGCTGAAAATCGCGAACTCGGCGGACACAGTGTCGGACTTGGGAAGAGCCGGCGCGAAACTTCTCAACGGCCCGATCACGATCACCGAGAGTGGTCTCGCGCATGTGATGACGCGGCATACGGTGAATGGGATCGCGAGATGGAGCGGAAGAAGCAAGTTCTTCGCTGGTGAAGACATCGTGGGCTTGATCACGAAGGGCACGCAGCAACCGATGGTCAGACAGGCGAACGGCAACTTTGCTCGAGTCTGGGATGTCGGCCGTCAGATTGGAGTTGATCGCGCGACAGGACAGCCGACTTCAATCATGACCGTGATCACCAGGCCGAATGGCGAACTTGTGACTGCGTTCCCCGGTCGGCCCACAGTCTGGTAGGAGTACCGCATGGCAGACTTTACAGTGTTAGGCCCAGACGACGCGCCCGAGCGCGAGATCCGTGTTCCCGACAGCGTGCATTTTGAACTAATGCGCCTGGCCGACGAGTGCGGGGCGAGTTCCTTCGCGCCATTCCATGACTACTACGGCGACACGGAAGTGGTAGTCGAAGCGTTGCCCAAGTTGTCGCAGGAAATCAGGATGCTGCGAAGCCACGCCCAATCGCCGGACTTACTTCGGCTGCTTTCCGAGTTGGACGGGCTCGTCACATACGCCCTGACGACTCGCCGCAGTCTGCACGCTCTCGCGGATTGAGTCGGACTTTCACCCACCGTAGATCGATGCCGATCTGCGGCCCCCAACTCTGCCAGTGGCACGTCGGACTCGCGAGAATCATGAACATCAAAGGCGCGCGGCAGCAAGATCACCTCCGCCGACGTCGCGCAGTTCGGGTCGCGGGCCTATGTGACCGCGCTGCCGCAAGGCCAGCTCGCGCAGCCGGGCAGCGCGACGCAGCCGCCGGCGACCGACATCTCCCCAACCGCGAACCTCGCCCGCGCCGCGAACGCCCGCTCCGACTTCAACATCGGCTACTGCGGCTACAGATTCAACGGCGACATCGGCGCGTACACCGTCCGCTTCCGCCACTACGACCCGACGCCGGGGATGGCGCGCTGGCTCGAGCGAGATCCCGCGGGATACCAGGACGGGCCCAGCCTCTACTCGTACCTCGGCCGGAACCCGATGGCGGGGACGGATCCGTATGGGTTGTGGGAGGAGCGCCCCGACGACTCCGAAGGACTTGTTCGGAACGCAGTCCCGGGTCGCCCCAGGCCGACATCCGTGCTTCAGCCGATCTATGACGCCTGCAGCGACTTCTGGGGCTGGGTCTGGGGCGCGGAACCAGCCGCAGTGAAGCTGCGGGGGTACCTCGGTGCAGCAGGCGCGGTCGTTCAGGCAATCGGAGGTGCCGCAATCATCACGGCAGGCGTGGTGTCTGCGCCAATCGGCGTTGGCGTGCTACTCATCGCCGGCGGGACACTCATGGTGCTGCATGCCGGTGACGAGCTCAACGCCTCGCTCAAACAGATTGACACCGGCAGGCAGCAGCAGTCTTACACTCGTCAGTTGCTGACGCGTACGGTGGGCGAGGAGTGGGCGACAGGAATCGAGACGGTCATCAGCGCGGTAGGAATCGTGCGGGGCATCACGCAGATTCCGAAGTGGGGCAAGGGAATCTGGGATGGCATCCAGAGCTGGCGAAAGGGCCGCGCCTGCTTCCTCGCCGGCACCCTCGTCCTCACCGCCACCCCCGCGCTCGCGGTGCCGATCGAGTCGATCGTGGAAGGCGCCGTCGTCGCAAGCGTCGACCCGGCGACGGGCGACCCCGTCCCCGCCGTCGTCACCGCGACGCCCGTCACGCTCTTCGAGGGCACCATCTACGACATCACCGTCGACCCGGGCGAACCGGGCGGCGGCGACGAGACCACCATCTCCGCGACCGGCGAGCACCCGTTCCTCGTCGCGCGGGCGGGAGCGCGTGCGACAAGCCTCGAGTCCCGAGCCGACCCCGACGCCGTCGCGCTCGTCGAGCCGCTCGACACCGTTGACGGCCGCTGGGTCCCCGCCCGGGACCTCGCCGAGGGCGACGCCGTCCGCACGATGTCCCCGCAGGGCGTCGCAGGCACGGCCACGGTCACGAAGATCCGCGGTCGTCACGCGGTCGCGCCCGTCTACAACCTCACCGTCCGAGGCACCAGCCGCTACCTCGTCGGCGCGTGCGGGGTGGTGGTGCACAACAAGGAGGGCGTCACCGTCATCGGTTCGGGGGCTGATGTGCGCGCCTACCAGGGGCGTGGATTCAATGTCCTCAACATGGA
>JBIKTI010000465.1:0-2612 GCA_044348205.1 Phycisphaerales bacterium
TCACGACGAACGCGATCGTCTCCGTGAAGCCGCTCGGCACCAAGAAGCACTACGCGGGCACGCCGTCGCTCACGACCGCGACGCTTGGCGGACTTCCGTCGATCGGAACCACCGCTGCGGGGCAGGATATCTCGCTCGGCGGCCTGAGCGGCCTGTGGATCGACTCGGTCAATGCGACGACGGGCGTCATCACCTTCTGGGCGAACACAGACCGCGGCCCGAACCTCGAGCCCGTCAATGTCGACGGCGACGCCGCGCTCGAGCGCCCGTTCGCGCTCCCCGGATTCCAGCCGCGCATCGCGACCTTCACCTACAACCCGGCGACGAACGCGATCGCGCTCACTGGGCAGATCCTGCTCCGCAAGCCCGACGGCACGCCGATGACGGGTCTTCCGAACATCCAGGGCGCAGCGCCCGGCTTCGCCTACACCGATGAGCAGCCTGTCGATCTCTTCGGCAACCCGATTCCGAACGACCCGCTCGGCGGCGACCTCGAGGGCCTTTGCCGCACGAGCGACGGCTCGATCTGGATGTGCGACGAGTATCGCCCCGCGCTCTACAAGTTCGACGCGACGGGCCTGATGCTCGACCGCTTCGTGCCTGCTGGCGCGAACGCGTTCGGCGTCACCGTCGGCACGGAGGCGTTCCCCGCGGTCTACGCGCAGCGCCGCGACAACCGCGGCTTCGAGGCGATCGCAGTCTGGCAGGACAAGATCTACTGCTTCGTGCAGAGCCCGCTCGACAACCCCGATGTCGCGAACGACGCGAACTCGAAGGCCTCGCGCAACATCCGCATCGCGAAGTTCGACCCGACGACCAACAGCGTGACCGCCGAGTACATCTATGTGCTCGAGGGCGGCGCAAGCGACAAGATCGGCGACGCGCACGCGTTCGGCCCGGGCAAGTTCCTCGTGGTCGAGCGCGACAGCGCCGTCGGCAGCAGCTCGCTCAAGAAGATCTTCGAGGTGAATCTCGCTGGCGCGACAGACATCTCCACGCTTCCGCCCGCGATCGCGGGCCCTGGCGGCACGCTCGACAAGATGACGCCCGCGCAGCTCGCCGCGGCCGGCATCGTGCCCGTCGGCAAGCGCGTCCATGTCGATCTTGCGGCGATCGGCTACGCGGACAGCGTGGAGAAGGTCGAGGGCCTCGCGATCCGCGACCCTGGCACGATCTTCGTCCTGAATGACAACGACTTCCGCATGCCGCTCGGCTGGGACATCGCCACGGGCACCTTCGTGCCGAACGCAAGCGCGCCCGCGCCGATCCTGGGGATGATCACCTTCTCAGGGAACGGCCTCGACCCGAGCGATCAGGACGGCGTGAACCGCATCGCAGGGTGGCCCGTCGAGGGCACCTACCAGCCCGACGGCATGGCGCTCTTCACGGCGGGCGGCGAAAGCTACCTCGTCACCGCGAACGAAGGCGATTCGCGCGAGTGGGGCACCTTCGTCGACCTGACCACGGTGGGATCCTCGTCGGTCGTCCTTGACGCGAACGTCTTCCGCGGCGCTGCGTGGCTCAAGAACAACACGCGGCTTGGCCGCCTGCAGTCGCGCAAGGACCTCGGCGACCTCGACGGCGACGGCGACTGGGACCGCATCGTGCCGATCGGCGGGCGCGGCATCACGATCTGGAACTCCGCGATCGAGCGCGTGTGGGACTCGGGCGACTTCTTCGAGCAGCACACGGCGTCGCTCTACCCCGCGAACTTCAACGCGAGCAACACAAACAACACCCGCGACAACCGCAGCCGCGCCAAGGGCCCCGAGCCCGAGGGCGTGGCGGTCGGCACGATCAACGGCAAGCAGTACGCCTTCGCGATCTGCGAGCGCGTCGGTGGGATCTTCGCCTACCGCATCGACAGCCCGAGCGCCCCGGTGTTCCAGGGCTACATCAACTCGCGCAGCTTCGCGTTCGCGCCTGGAGTCTCGGGTTCGGGCGACCTCGGGCCAGAGGGCATCACCTTCATCTCCGCGGCGGATTCGCCGAATGGCAAGGCGATGCTGCTCGTCGCGCATGAGATCAGCGGAACGCTCGCGATCTATCAGGTGAACGCGATCTGCGACGCAGCGGGCGACATCAACGCAGACTGCGCGATCGACGCGAGCGATCTGGCCGAACTCCTCGCGCGCTGGGGCAAGTGCGGCGCGCCGTGCGCGGCGGACCTGAACGCCGACGGCCTCGTGGATGCGAGCGATCTCGCTGTGCTGCTCGCGAACTGGGGCGGGTAAGCGGGGCTGCGTGCGCGTCGGATCACGCTTGTCGGAGTCGGCACGCCATGAGTGCCCGCAGACGAAGTCTGCGGAACGACAACCGTCGGGGTCGACTCCCACATCATCCGTTCCGCAGACTGCGTCCAGGCTCTGCCCGGACTCCGTCTGACGGGCACTCATGGTTTCGGACTCCGCTGTGTGGATCACGCTTGTCGGAGTCGGCACGCCATGAGTGCCCGCAGACGAAGTCTGCGGAACGGCAACGGTCGGAGTCGACTCCCACATCATCCGTTCCGCAGACTGCGTCCAGGCTCCGCCCGGACTCCGTCTGACGGGCACTCATGGTTTCGGACTCCGCTGCGTGGATCACGCTTGTCGGAGTCGGCACGCCATGAG
>JBIKTI010000085.1:0-7986 GCA_044348205.1 Phycisphaerales bacterium
CGCGAAGACCCGCGCGACGCCATCGACGAGGACCACGCCCTCCGAAGGCCGAAGCCCGAGGATCGCCTCAGCCGTCTCCGTGCGACCTGCGCCGACGAGGCCCGCGAGCCCGACGATCTCGCCAGGACGCACGGCGAGGTCGATCCCCCTGCTCCGCCCGACGGCGCCGAAGCCCCGCAGCTCGAGCACGGCAGGCGCGTCCTGCGCGCATCCCTTCTCGGGGTAGATGGAGCCAAGCGTCCGGCCGACCATCGCCGCCGCCAGCGCATCCTCGTCGACGGGGCTGCCGCCGCCGTCGCGCAGCGCTCCGTCGACACGCGCGAAGGTCGCGACGAGCGCGCCGTCGCGCAGGACGCTGACGCGGTCCGCCACCGCGACGACCTCGTCGAGGTGGTGCGAGATGAACACGACCGCGCGGCCTTCGTCGCGCAGCGCGCGCATGCGGCCGAGAAGCAGCGACGCATCGCGCTCGCCGAGAACCGCGGTCGGCTCGTCGAAGATGAGGATGCGCGCATCGCTCGCGAGGCACTTCGCGATCTCGACGAACTGCGCCTCCGCGATCGAGAGCGTGTCCGCCTCGCGCGCGAGATCGATGTCCGCGCCGAGAAGGGAGAGCGCCTCCCGCGCGCGCGCCCGCTGGGCAGCGCGGTCGACGCCGAGCCCAAGCGCCGCCCGCGGCTCGCGCCCGAGCGTCACATTCTCGGCGACATCGAGCGTGGGCACGAGGCTCAGCTCCTGGTGCACCATGGCGATTCCCTGCGCGAGCGCCGCAGCAGGACGATCGAACCGCGCCTCGCGGCCGTCGAGGCGCACCTCGCCTGCGGACGGAGCCACTGCGCCCGACAGCACCTTCATCAGCGTGCTCTTGCCCGCGCCGTTCTCACCGACGACCGCATGGATCTCGCCGCCGCGAAACTCGATCGAGACGGCGTCGAGCGCACGCACGCCCGGATATTCGACCGTGACCGCCCGCGCCTCGAGCGCGGCGCCGCCCCGATGGCTATCGCCACCGCCAGAACGGGCGGACGCGTTCGGCGGGGTCGCAGAAGTTGCGGGATTCGCGTCCTGCACGGGCTGAAAGACTACCGTGGGCGGGCGGATCAGACCGACTGAACGACCAAAGCGCGGCAAACCCGACCCGCCGCGCGACCCTGTGCTACCTTTCCCGTTCCATGGCGCGGCTCGGCCGACCCAACCCCCACCTGCGGCTCACGGCGGCGATTCTCGTCGCCGTGCTCGCTGCCTTGGCGGGCGGGTTCGCGGCGGACGGCAACGACCCGCGGGCACGGCGTGCCGAGCTCCAGTCCGCGCTCCGATTCGTGATCGAGCGCGACGACGCATGCCCGACCGCGCGGACCGATGCGCGCACCATGCGCGCGAGCGCCGTCGAGGCGCACGCGGCGCATGCCGCGACCGTCGCCAGCGACCGTTCGGGCGTTCGTGCAGCGCACTCGCTGCGCCGCATGGCCGCGCACGCGCGCGCCGCGCGCCTGAAGACGACGGCGCTGCCTCCGCCTTTGGCGTGAGCGCACCGTCGATCCTTCCCCCCAGCCATCCACCAAGCCAACCTTTGCGTTGGCGGCCTTCGCCGCCACCGTCGCAGCTCCCCTCGGAGCAGAGATCCACATGAGCCAGCTTCTCAAGGGCATTCCCGTTCTCGATTGGTTCGTCCGCGTCACGCTCGGAACCAAGAACCAGCGCGATGTCAAGCGCTACACCCGCATCGTCGACCAGGTCAACGCGCTCGAGGCCGAGACCCGCCGCCTCACCGACGCGCAGCTCCGTGCGAAGACCGAGGAGTTCCGCACGCGCACCGCGGCGGGCGAGAAGCCCTACGCGATGATCCCCGAGATCTTCGCCGTCGCCCGCGAGGCGATGGACCGCGGCGTCGGCATCCGCAGCATCTTCAACCCCGCGCGCAACGCCGACCTCAACCGCGACGGCACCGTCGACGCCAACGACCGCTTCGACCCCTCGCTTCTGCCCGACTCCGTCCGCGCCCTCTACGACGAGACCGTGGCCGCCATGCGCGCCGCGCCCGTGCGGCTTCCCGAAGGCGACCTGCGTGGCAACGAGGTCCCCATCGAGGGATGGCAGTACCTCGACATCCCCGTCGAGATCTATGACGCGGTGCGCACGATCTATCCCCAGAGCCGGCCACCCTTCCGAGCGCGGCCGTTCGATGTGCAGCTGATCGGCGGCATCGTGCTCGCGGAGGGCAAGATCGCCGAGATGAAGACGGGCGAGGGCAAGACGATCGTCGGCCCGCTCGCGTGCTACCTCGCCGCGTGCGAGAAGAAGCAGGTCCATGTCGTCACGGTCAACGACTACCTCGTCCAGCGCGACCGCGACTGGACCTTCCCCTTCTTCCGCGCGCTCGGGCTCACCGTCGGCGCGATCCATCCGCAGCACATGCAGCAGCACGAGGCGAAGAAGGCGGCGTACGGGTGCGATGTCGTCTATGGCACGACCAGCGAGTTCGGCTTCGACTACCTGCGCGACAACATGAAGACGCGCCCCGAGGAGCAGCTGCAGAAGGAGCGCGGGTTCGCGGTGGTCGACGAGGTCGACTCGATCCTCATCGACGAGGCGCGCACGCCGCTCATCATCTCGGGCCCCGCGCACTCGAACCAGCCGCGCTACGACCTTGCCGACCAGATCGCGCGCCATCTCGTCGCGCGGCAGTCGGAGTGGGACACCGCCAACGACGAGTGCCGCAAGATCGCTGAGTCGGTCGCGGGCTACGAGGGCGACATCCGCAACGCGCGCGACCGCAACGCCGTTCCCGCCCTGAAGTCGTCGATGGACGCCGCGCGCAAGGAGCTCGCGCAGGCCGAGGCGCGGCGCGACCGCTTCCCGCAGTTCTACGAGGTCGAGCTCGACAAGAAGGTCGCCAGCCTCACGCACCAGGGCGTCGAGGAAGCGCAGCGCTTCGCGAAGCGGATCGACCCGACGGTCGGCAGCTTCTATGTCGGCGCGAACATCGACATGCCGCACCTCGTCGAGCAGTCCGTGCGCGCGCACACGGTCTACCAGCGCGACCGCGACTATGTCGTCGCGCCCGATGAGAACGGCTCGGAGGGCGTCGTGATCGTCGACCAGAACACGGGCCGCAAGATGGTCGGCCGCCAGTGGTCGGACGGCCTCCACCAGGCCGTCGAGTCGAAGGAGAAGGTGCGGATCAAGGAAGAGACGCAGACGATGGCGACCATCACCATCCAGAACTACTTCAAGCTCTACAAGCGCCTCTCGGGCATGACGGGCACCGCGGACACCGAGGCCACCGAGTTCCACGAGATCTACGGGCTCGATGTCGTCTCGATCCCCACGAACCTGCCCATCGCGCGCGTCGACCGCCAGGACCGCGTGTATCTGTCGCAGAAGGACAAGTGGAGCGCGATCGTCGAGGAGATCAAGCTTCACCACGATGTGGGCCGCCCCGTCCTCGTCGGCACGACGAGCGTCGAGAAGAGCGAGCTCGTGGCCCGCATGCTCGCGTCGAAGTACCAGATCCGCCACGAGGTGCTGAACGCCAAGCAGCACGACCGCGAGGCGGAGATCGTGGCGCGCGCGGGCGAGCTCGGCGCAGTGATGATCGCCACGAACATGGCGGGCCGCGGCACCGACATCAAGCTGCGCAACTTCACGCGCGCGGAGCTCGTCGAGCACTGGAAGCGCCGCAACATCTGCCCGAAGGAGGCGCGCTCCGAGATGTCCGACGACGAGATCGTCGGCCTCTGCTACCGCCACCTCGCCGAGCGCATCCTCGGCAAGGACATCGCGGCGGGCAAGGACGCGCCCGAGCTTCGCCTTCGGCTCCTGCGGCACTGGGCCGTCGAGCGCGCCAAGCTTCCGGAGAAGAAGGCCGAGGCGCTGCCCGCCGAGCAGCTCGCGGAGGCGCTCGACGCGGCGGGCTTCCCGCCGCTCCACCGCCTCGCGATGTGGTCCGACATCGAGGAGATGGGCGGACTCCACATCGTCGGCACCGAGCGGCACGAGAGCCGCCGCATCGACAACCAGCTCCGTGGCCGCGCGGGACGCCAGGGCGACAACGGCTCCAGCCGCTTCTTCCTCTCGATGGAAGACGACCTCATGAAGCTCTTCGCGGGCAAGGCGATGCTGAAGGTGCTCGCCACGCTCGGCATGCGCGAGGGCGACGACCTCGAGGACTCGATGCTCACGCGTCAGATCGAGAAGGCCCAGCGCAAGGTCGAGGAGCGCAACTTCCAGATGCGCAAGGGCATCCTCGAGTACGACGAGCCGATGGAGCACCAGCGGCGCGCGTTCTACGGCATGCGCCAGCCGATCGTCGAGGGCAAGGGCGTGAACGATCTCGTCCTCCGCTATGTCGAGGAGTCGATCGACAAGGCCGCCGAGGACTTCCTCGGCCCGATGCATGTGCCGAACACGCTCGCCGAATGGGTGCGCGACAACTGCGGCGTGCGCATCGAGCCCGAGCGCTTCCTCAAGAAGGACGGCGAGGAGATCGACCGCATGATCCGCGTCGACTGCTCGGAGGACGCGCAGGAACAGGTGCGCGCGACCGCGGGCGAGTGCCTCCCCGTCGAGCTCGAGCCAGAGGAGTGGGACGCGGAGGGCTTCGCGCTCTGGGCGCGCACGAACTTCGGCGCAGAGCTCACCCCCGAGGCGATCCGCGGCATGGACCGCGGGCAGGCGATCGAGCTCGTGTCGGATGCAGCGCTCGCCAAGTTCGCCGTGATCGACCTCTCTCCGACCGCGGACTTCCTCGTGCCCGATTTCGGGGCACGGCAGCTCGCCTCGTGGGCGAACCGCAAGTTCGGCACGACCTTCGACGCAGGGCTCTTCGCGGGCGCGGCCACGCCCGCGGCGGCCGCGGAGGCGCTCGCTGCGAAGGCGCGCGAGCTCTACGCCGAGCGCGAGCGCGGGTATGCGATCGACTACGCGATCGAGCAGACAAACGCGATGATGCAGCAGGACGCCGCGGCGGCGCTCGCCCAGTTCTGCGCGTTCGTGAAGGCGCGCTACGGGCTCGTATGGGATCCCGCGCAGCTTCCCTCGAACGACCCGAACGAACTGCGGCGCCTGCTCGTCGAGCGCGCTGCCACGATCGGGAGGGCTGAGGCGGAGTCGCGCGCCGCGCAGTGCCTCGCGCGCGGACGCGACGCTGACTCGATCTCGGCGTGGTTCGCGGAGGAGTGCATGGTGCGCCTCGGCGAGAGCGAGCGCGAGGAGATCGCGACCGACCCCGACGGCCTCGTGCGGCGGAAGCTCCTCGACCTGCCGAGGCTCGAGCTCACGCAGTTCGAGCGCTGGGTGCTGCTCTCGATCCTCGACAACGCGTGGAAGGACAACCTCCACTCGATGGACCAGATCCGCGACGCGATCGGCTTGCGCGCCTTCAGCCAGAAGGACCCCCGCATCGAGTTCAAGCGCGAGAGCGCCAAGGTCTTCAACGAGATGCAGGAGACCGTGCGCGACCGCGTGACGGACATCGCGTTCCGAGGCAGGCTTGCGCCGCAGACGCCGCGCGCGGCTCCGCGCCCCGCGATGGTGGCGGCTGCGGGAGCGGGCACCGCGCCTGATTCCGACGCCGCCGCCGCAGCGGCACGCGCGCTGCCCGAGCCGCGACCCGCGCCACAGCCCCCCGCTGCGGCTGAACGGGCGCTCGCGTCGGAAGCGCCCGTCGACCCCTCGTCGATCCCCGTCGTCGGACGCAACGAGCCTTGCCCATGCGGAAGCGGCGTGAAGTACCGCCAGTGCCACGGGAAGAAGCCCGAGGCGACCGCCTGACGGGAGCAGAGCCTGTTCGTCTCTCGAGAGTCGGCGCCTGTGCTTCTCGGTCGCATCGCGCACGCAAGTCGCGCCATGGAGCGTTCGTCGGCGCATGGGGCTTGCGTCCGATCACTTGAGTGAACCAAGCCTCAGCGAGGCCACGGAGCCCTCGCGTCTCCTTCGCCCGCAGAACCGGCGCAGTCCGCTCCGCCCGAGACCGTACATCGGGGTCCGTTCCGCACTTTCACGATTCGCCCGACATTCCGAATCGGATAGTCTCCGATCCGCAGCCCTCCCGACAGCCGGGCGCACACCGACGCCTGCCCGCCCATGACGACCGCGACACCAGAAGCCAGAAGGATCTCAGCGCTCTCGGTCGTGGCGATGACGACGGCCGCCGGGCTCTCTCGTGGCGCAACGCTCCTGTCGCAGGTGATCGTGGGGCTCTTCCTCACGGAGCGGGAGGTCGGCACCTACGCCGTCGCAGTGGGCATCACAGGGTTCACATGCATGCTCCGCGGCGGCGGCGCCTCGCACTATCTCCCGACATTCCGATCGGACGAGTACGACTCGGGCATCGGCCGGGTGTTCTGGTGGGGGTTCTGGTTCAGGCTGCTCGCGGGGATCCTGACGCTCGGAGCCGCGCTCGCGATTCCGTCGCTTGATCTCGCGGATCCGCCGCCGCAGCTCTCCGCGGTGCTCGGGGTCTTCGCGATCAGCCAGATCCTGTTCGCGTTCTCGATCGTCGGCCGAATCAGAATGGCCGTGCGCCAGCGGTTCACAGATCTGGCGCGGCTCGATGTCGCGAACGCCGTGTTCAGGGTGAGCGCGACGGCGGTGCTCGCGTGGAGCGGCGCGGGCGCACTCGCGCTGGTGATTCCGATCGCGATGGCGCCCGCGGTCGAGCTCGTGTACTTCATCGCGAACGGCACGATGCGCGCGATCGACTATCGATGGCCCAAGGGCGCGTTGGCGAATACGGCCTCGATCATGCTCTGGCCCGCTCTCGTGTCGGTCTTGATCTCTCTCAACTCGCAGTCGAACTTCCTGATCGTGAAGCCCATGCTCGCGCTCGCAAGCATGGGCGTGTTCTACTTCGCCTACCAGATTGCGTCGCAGCCGCTGCTGGCGATCGCATCGCCGCTCACGAATATCCTTGCGACCTACTTCGCTGCGGAGCGCGGGGAACGCGAGCGCGAGGCGCGCGCAATGGTCTCGGTCGCAAGCGGCTCCGTCCTGTTCTCCTCGATCTTCTGCTTCGCCATCATCGCGCTCTTCCCATCGGTCGAGCGGCTGCTGTGGTCAGGCAAGTGGTCCGAAGCGACGCTCCCTGTCGTCGCGCTTGCGGGCGCTGGATGCTGGGCGACGGCGGTCGGCATTCTCAGCCCCGCGCTGGCGGGCCTGCGGCGATTCCGCGCCATGGCGTGGTTCGAGGCGCTGAAGTGCCTTGGACTCTTCGGCGGAGCTGCGCTCGGCGCGAGCCTCCTCGTGCTCGACCAACGCGGGATGCTCCCCTTCTCGGAGCCGCTCCGCGACCTGGCGTCCGCACTCGCGGACAAGTCGGCGACCTTGTCGGGCTCGGACTCGCGCTCGGCGCTTGAGAGCCACGACTCAACCGTCGTCGGCATATCGACGGGGATCGCGGTCGCGCTCGTGAGCATCGGACAGATCGCATGGCTCCTCAGAAACCATGGCGCCCGCACGGCATCGGTGCTGCGTGTGCTCGTGCAGGGTCCTCTTGTCTCAGCCCTCGCGGCGATCCTGTCGGTCGCGGTGGCGACCCTACTGACGAAAGCCCTGGTCTTCGAACTCCCCGCGCTGGCGGGGCGCACCCTCGCGCTCGTCGAGGCCGCATCCACGGGCGTTCTGTATCTCGCATGCGCGGCGGCCATCCTGCGCTTCCTTGCCGCTGGCGCGCTTCGCGAGGCGATCGGGCTGCTTCCCCAGCGGCCACGCTCGCTGGCGATGAAGGTGCTGCGCCTCGCCTGACCGATGGGTGCAGGGCGCGCCGTGGGCCGGGCCATGGCCGCGCCCCGCGCTGAGGACACGCGCAGTGTCCGCGCCGCGCACCCTTGCGAAGCACCGCAGCTGGAGTCATGCAACTCCCACGAAACGGACATGGAGTCTCGATGGTCAGAGTACTGCTTGAAGCAGGACTTGTCGGCGGCGGTATCGGTGGTGCGACTTCGGCTGGGTACCATCTCGGAGGAGGAGGCGACTGATGGCCTCACG
>JBIKTI010000466.1:0-2602 GCA_044348205.1 Phycisphaerales bacterium
CCTACGCTGTCGTCCTCCTCGACGAGGTCGAGAAGGCGCACCCCGATGTCTTCAACATGCTTCTCCAGATCATGGAGGAGGGACGACTCACCGACAGCTTCGGCCGCCATGTCGACTTCAAGAATGTCATCCTCATCATGACCTCGAACCTCGGCGCAGACGTCATCAAGGGCGGCGCGACCTTCGGGTTCGGCAAGCGCTCCGAGGTGCAGGACTACGAGAAGATGCGCAAGGCGCTGATGGGCGAGGTGGAGAAGTTCTTCCGCCCCGAGTTCATCAACCGCCTCGACGATGTCGTGGTGTTCCGTCCGCTCGTGAAGGAAGACCTCGTCACCATCATCGAGTACGAGCTCTCGAAGGTGCGCAAGCGCCTCGCGGAGAAGGGCATGAAGATGGAGCTCGACTTCGCGGCGAAGGACTTCCTCATCGACAAGGGCTACAACCCCGACTTCGGCGCGCGTCCGCTTCGCCGTGCGCTCGGCCAGTACATCGAGGATCCGCTCGCGGAGAACCTCCTCATGGGCGAGTTCAAGTCGGGCGACGAGATCCATGTCACCCGCATCGAAGGCCAGGATCACCTGACCTTCAAGGCGACGCGGGCCGGCGACGGCGGCGGCGGCGATGGAGGCCACGGCCCCTCGGAGCCGAGCCCGACCCCCGTCGCAGGCGCACGAGGCTCCTGAGAGACACGCACAGCAAGGATCGACCGCAGGCCCGGCACACGCCGGGCCTGCGTTTCTTTCGCGACATCGAGCGCCGCGCTCATGGCGGCGCGTGCCCTGACGACCTCCATGCACCCCAGAGGGCGCGGCCGCAGCCGCGACAGCCCAGGCTACCGAATGCCCGCAAGCCAGACGCGCTGGCCCTCTGGCGTCGTCTCGAACAGGATCTCGACCACGCGCAGCTTGAAGTCCCCCGAGATCTGCGGGGCGAGACGGAGCTCGAAGAAGCCGCCGCCCGTGCCACGCATGATCACGCCGTTCGTGCCGAAGGCGAAGCTCATGCGGTTCAGAAGCGTCATGGCGTCGATGCGGCTGCGCGCCCCCCACGCCACGAATTGCTCGCGCGCGGCATCTGCACCGCCATCGGCCTCTGCGCGGCTTCGCACGCCTCGCGCGACGAGCTGGTCCCACAGGTCGCCGTACCGCTCCTCGCGGAAGGCGCGCATGGTGTTGGCGACGACATGCTCTGGCGACCGTGCCTCGATGAGGACGGAGCCGTCCTCCTGCTCCTGCCACGGCATGAACGACGGAGCAGATGGATCGCCCTCCTTCCGCCCGCCTCCCTCCACATACTGCTCGCCGCGCTTGCTCGCGCGCTGGCGCGCGAGGAGCTCGCTGATCGGGACATAGCGGATGACGGTGCCATCCTCGAGGACGATCTCTTCGGGCAAGTCCTGGGAGGACGCCCATCCAGGCCGCGCGCGGTACTCGACGCGCGGGCCGCAGGCGCAGACGACGACGGCGCAGCCGCCGAGAAGCGCCGCGAGGATCCGCAGACCTTTCATGCACCGACCCCCGCGGGCGCGGGAACGGCCGCGCGCGAAGGTGCGATGGCGACCGTGCGCGGCGCCGCGAGCGCCGCTCCGTAGATCCTCCGCAGCGCAAGCTCGGGCCGCTGCGTCGGGAAGTCGCTGCGCACATGCGTTCCGCGCGACTCCTCGCGCGCAAGCGCAGCGACAGTCGCAAGCGTGGCGCAGCAGAGCATGTTCTGGATCTCCCAGCCCGACGGCGCGTCGAAGATCTTGTCGAGCGAGTAGCGCCCCCAGAAGTGGATCATGTCAAGCGCGTCGGCGAGGCGGTTCCCCGTGCGCACGATGCCCACATTGCGCCACATGGCGCTGCGAAGGCTCGAGCGGACATCGACGAGGTCGAGCTCGCCCTTGTCGCTCGGCCTGATGTCGCTCACGACGCGGATGTCGCCGCGCGCCTCGCCGCCAGAGGTCGCGGCCGCAACGCCCGCGCGGCGGCCGAAGACAAGCCCCTCGAGGAGGGAGTTCGACGCAAGCCTGTTTGCGCCATGCAGGCCGTTTGCCGCGGTCTCGCCGCAGGCGAAGAGGCCGGGCACCGAGGCGCGTCCGTCCGCGTCGGTGAGCACGCCGCCGATCGTGTAGTGGGCGGCGGGCATGACGGGGATCGGCGCCGTCGCGGGATCGATGCCGAACCCAGCGAGCAGGCGATGGAGCCCGGGAAATCGCGTGCGGAAGCCCTCGGCGCCGAGGTGGCGCGCATCGAGGAAGACATTGGGCTCCTGCGTCGACGCGAGGTGCTCGACGATCCCGCGGCTCACGACATCGCGCGGCGCGAGCTCCGCCAGCGGATGGCGCCCCACCATGAAGCGACGGCCCGCGCGGTCGACGAGATGCGCGCCCTCGCCGCGCACGGCCTCCGAGATGAGCGAGCGCCCCGCGCCTGCGACATAGAGCGCGGTCGGGTGGAACTGCTCGAACTCGAGGTCCGCGACCTCCGCGCCCGCGCGCCACGCCATGGCGATGCCGTCGCCCGTCGCGATCCGCGAGTTCGTGGTCTCGCGCCACAGCTGCCCCATGCCGCCCGAGGCGACGATGGTGGCCCGCGCCCAGATCAGCTGCAGGCCATGACGC
>JBIKTI010000467.1:0-2600 GCA_044348205.1 Phycisphaerales bacterium
CTTCCCCGCGCCGTCGGCGGCGTCCGCGCGCAGCGTGAATCGCGCCGCTGCGTCCTCGAGCACCGCGACCGCGTGCGCAAGCTCGTCGGCCACGCGGGTGAACTCGCCCACGCTCACGGCCGTCTGCCGCGCGCCCGCTGCGACCTGCACCACGGCCTCCTCGATCTGCGCCACGCCCACTGCCTGGCTCGCCATCCCTTGCTGCACCTCGGAGAAGCTGGTGAAGGAAGACTGCATCTCGCCGATGATTCCGCCGAGATCCTCCGCGACGCGGCGCGCGTCGTCCGTGCCCGTGCGCATTTCCTCGGCGAAGCGGCGCATTTCGGCCACGCCTGCCGCGACGGACTGCTGCATCTGCCGCACGATGCGCTCGATGTCGAGCGTGGCCGTCGCGGTCTGGTCGGCGAGGCGCCTGATCTCGCGCGCGACGACGAGGAACCCGAGGCCCGCCTCGCCCGCCTTCTCGGCCTCGATCGCCGCGTTCACGGAGAGAAGGTTCGTCTGCTCCGCGACCTTCGTGATGGTGACGACGACCGCGTTGATCGCGACCGCCTTCTCGGCGATCACGCCAAGACGATCGCCTATCTCCGCGGTCGCGCCGTCGAGCCGCGCCATCGACGAGGCCATGCCGTCGAGGCGCGCGCGCCCGCCTTCCGCAGCCTCGCGCGTGCGGCGCGCACCGCGATCGACCGTCTCGATCGAGCGGAGAAGCTCCGTCTGCGTCGCAGCGATCTCGCGGATCGCAGCTGCGATCTGCGCGGTCGAACCACCGAACGCGCCCGCCGTCGCGCCTTGCTCGCGGCTCGTCGCCGCAAGCTGCACGCTGGTCGCCGAGAGCCGCGACGACGCTTCGCGCACCGCGCGCACCATCGTGGCGAGATCAGAGGTCATCGCGTTCATCGCGCGCACGAGCTCCGCGCTCTCGTCGCTTCCCGTCACTGCGATCGGCTCGCCCGCGAGGTTGCCCGAGGCGATCCGCTCGGCCGCCTGCTGCGCCGCGCGGACGCGGCGCCCGAACGCGACGGCGCCCGCGGAGAGGATCCCGACGATGAGCAGGATCCCGACCGCCGCCGTGATCGTGTTCAGCGCGAAGAGCCCGCCGAGGCGCGCGGAGATCGCGTCGGTCGGCTTGCGCAGCACGAGCCGCCATCCGCCCGTCTCGACGGCGGCGCTGTAGAAGTAGCACTCCTCCTTCGTGATCGGGTCGACCGCCACACGCATCGAGGGTGCGCTGCCGAGCGCATCGTCGAAGAACGACGCGAGCGGCGACCGCGCGATCTCCGTCGTGCGCAGCGGCGCGCCGCCCGACGCATCGGTCGTGGCGGCGACGAAGAAGCCGCGCGTCTCGAGGAAGATGTCGGCGTCGAGCTGGCGCGCGATCTCGTCGAGCCTGCGCTGGAGGTCTGTCAGCGCGATGTCGAGCCCTGCGATGCCGACGAAGCGCCCGTCACGCACGATGGGCGCGACATGCTCCATGATGTCGGTGCCGAGATAGGTGTAGGGCTTCGTGATGACTGGGTCCGCGACGCCGCTCCGCTCGAAGCGCGTCTTCGGGAACGCGTACCAGAGGCCGCCGTCCTCGGCGACATCCTCGATCGGCTCGAGCACGATCCCGCCGACGGCCTCGGGCGCGCGCTTGAGATACGCGTAGAAGCGGCCGTTCGGGCCGAGCGCCTCTTCAGGCACGCCCGCCTGCGCGCCCAGCGCGTCCTGCCCGTCCGCGTCGGGCTCGTACGCGATGTAGGCAGCGTAGACGCGCGGGTTCGCGCGAAGGATGCGCTCGAGGTTGTCGAGCGTCTCCGCGCGTCTGCCGAACTGCCCAGACTCCTGCGCGAGCGCGACGAGCCGCACGAGCTCGACATGCTTTCGATTGAGAAGCTCGACCTCCTCGACGACGAGCTCCGTCGCGCTGCGGAGATCGCGCTCGAGCTCGCCCTGCAGGTCGTTCCACGCCCGCACGCTGTTGAGCGCGACGACGACCGCCACCACCAGCGCCGCAGGCAGCACGCCGAGCAGCATGGCGCGGCCGAGCACGGAGCGATGGAACGGGATCGCGGACTGCATCGCCGCAATGTATCAGCGCGGCCCCGCGCTACGGGACGACCGCATCCTCGTCGCTCCAGCGGACGACGATGTCGCAGTCGGCGAGCCTCGGCGGAAGCAGCGCGCGGATCATCTCAGCGACCGTCTCGCGCGCCTTCTCGCGCACCTCGAAGATCGCGGACGGCATCGACGCCGTCTCGATCACGCGTGCGCGGATCATGGCGAGCGCCTGGTCGCGGACCTCGCCCTCGGGCAGGATGTGGTTCAGCCAGTCGCGGTCGAAGTCGACGCGCAGCCTCGCGGGGTCGCTCTGCACCTCGACGACCCGCGCGTCGACGCGCGGCGGCGGCATGGTGACGATCACCAGCTTGCCGTCCGCGCTTGCTGCGACCTTCGGCTGCATCTCCCCGTCGAAGGGCACGATGTACTGCACGCGGTTCTCTGGTACATCGATCGCGACCGTGGTGCGCCCGACCTCGAGGCGGTAGCCCGGGCCGATCGGCACCATCCATGGCCGCACGGTCCACTCGCGCGGCACCGAATGCTCGATGCGCACG
>JBIKTI010000468.1:0-2597 GCA_044348205.1 Phycisphaerales bacterium
TACAAGCTCGTCGACACCTGCGCGGCCGAGTTCGAGGCCGTCACGCCGTACTACTACTCGACCTACGAGGCGCCGTTCACGGTGAACGGGAAGACCGTGGTCGACGACGAGATCCGCGTCACAGACCGCGAGAAGATCGTCATCCTCGGCGGCGGGCCGAACCGCATCGGACAGGGGATCGAGTTCGACTACTGCTGCTGCCAGGCCGCGTTCGCGTGCGAGTCGATGGGCTTCGAGAGCGTGATGATCAACTCGAATCCCGAGACCGTGTCGACCGACTACGACACGAGCGACCTGCTCTTCTTCGAGCCGCTCACGCTCGAGGATGTGCTGAATGTGATCGAGCGCCTCAACGGCGGCGGCATCGACCGCGCCGACCGCGCGGGCAAGGTCGTCGGCGCGATCGTGCAGTTCGGCGGGCAGACGCCGCTCAATCTCGCGCACGGCCTCGCCAAGGCTGGCGTGCCGCTCGTCGGCACGGGCCTCGACTCGATCGACCTCGCCGAGGACCGCGATCGGTTCAAGGCGATGCTCGACGAGATGGGCCTCAAGCAGCCGCCGAGCGGCATCGCCCGCTCGCTCGGCGAGGCTGTCGCCTGCGCGAACGGCATCGGCTACCCCGTGCTCGTGCGCCCGAGCTATGTGCTCGGTGGCCGCGGCATGGAGATCTGCCCCGACGAGGCCGCGTTGCGCACCTACATGACGACCGCGGTGAACGTGAGCGACCTCGCGAACGCGCCCGTCCTCATCGACCGCTTCCTCAGCGACGCGACGGAGGTCGATGTCGATGTCGTCGCCGACTTCGAGCCGAGCGAGGGCACGCGCGCGCGCATGATCTCGCACGACCCCGAGCCACCGCAGGCGCTCTACTGCGGCGTCATGGAGCACATCGAGGAGGCCGGGATCCACTCGGGCGACTCGACCTGCGTGGTGCCGCCGTTTGCGCTGGCGCCCGAGACTGTCGAGGAGATCCGCACGACGGCGCGGCGGCTCGCAGAGAAGCTGCGCGTGCGCGGCCTGATGAATGTCCAGTTCGCCGTGAAGGACGGCACCGTCTACATCCTCGAGGTGAACCCGCGCGCGTCGCGCACCTCGCCCTTCGTCGGCAAGGCGAAGGGCGTTGCGTGGCCCTATGTCGCCGCGCAGGTGATGATGGGCCGGTCGCTTGCGCGCCTCGGCACGAAGGAGATCCCCGACACGGGCTTCTACGCGGTGAAGGAGTCCGTTTTCCCCTTCGCCAAGTTCCCAGGCGTCGATGTCGTGCTCGGCCCCGAGATGCGCTCGACGGGCGAGGTGATGGGCGCGGACCGCTCGCTCCCGATCGCGTTCGCGAAGGCGCAGATGGGCGCTGGAATCCACCTGCCGCTCGAAGGCGCCGTGTTCCTCTCGGTGCGCGAGAGCGATCGCGCGGAGATCGTCGGCATCGCGCGCGACCTCGGGAAGATGGGCTTCACCGTCTTCACCTCGCGCGGCACGGGCGCCTATCTCGCGGAGCACGGCGTCGAGACGAAGACGCTCCACAAGCTCAGCGAAGGCGCGCGCCCCACGGTGCTCGATGTGATCGCCAACGGCGAGATCCACCTCATCATCAACACGCCCACCAAGAAGGGCGCGAAGACCGACGAGGGCAAGATCCGCGCGAACGCGGTTCGCACGGGAATCCCCATGATCACAACGGTGTCCGCCGCGCGCGCCACGGTCGACGCGATCGCTGCGCTGCGTGCGGGCGCGTGGACGGTCGCCGCGATCCAGGACTACTTCCCGCACCTCGCGCGCCCAAAGGCCACGCCGAAGCGCGCGCTTGCGGGCGCTGGAGCCTGAGGAGCCGCGGCGTCACCGCGCCGTCTTCGCGCGCAACGCCTTCCCCACGCCCGCGCGGCTCTTGAGGTGGTCGATCACATTCATGAAGTTGATGTACGCGTCGTACGGCGAGTCGTACGGCGAGAAGTACTTGTGGACATCGCCGTCCGACCAGTACTTCGTGCACATGTAGTAGAGGTGGTCGCTCGTGGTCAGCTTGCGCCAGTCCTCGAGGATGTACGGGTCGCCCGCCTGGTGGCGCTCCTTCACAGGGCCCTCGAGGTCGTAGAGCTCCTTCGCGGCGCCGTCCTGGATCGGGTTTCCGAGCCATGCGGAGAGGTCGCGCTCGCTGTCGGCCCACGAGATCCAGTGCGGCACATCATATTCGCCGACGGGCTCGTAGCAGTCGAGCAGCTGCGACGGCGTGAGGAAGTCGTTGTGCCCGTGGTTGTGGTCGTAGATCGCGCCCGGAAGCGCGTCGAGGAACTCGAAGATGCCCGTGTCGGCCCACTGGTGCTCGCCGAAGGTCTCGTAGTCCATGAACAGGTTGCAGCAGAAGCCGTCGCCGTTGATCTGGTTGACCCAGCCCGCGAACTTCTCGGCGGAAAGCGGCCATTCCTTCCAGCCTCGGTTCGAGAAGCGGAAGGCGATGTCGTCGCTCAGGCGGTAGTTCTTGAGGAGCAGCTTGATCGGGCGGTCTGCGAGGTCGCCTTCGCCCGGCGGCGCGTAGATGTAGTTCGGCGAGCGGAAGCCGAGCAGGCGGTCGACGCCCTCGCAGATGATCGCGCGGTGCTGGC
>JBIKTI010000469.1:0-2594 GCA_044348205.1 Phycisphaerales bacterium
GCGTGATTCGCCCTTTCGGCGTAGCCGGAAGACCGTACAAGCCCTGGGAGTCGCGAAGCGACGCCCGCCGAGTGGCGCAACGCGCCACGCGGCAGCCGGGCCGACCGAAAAAGGAGAAACGGAAGGCAAGGCCTTCCGTTTGTCCGTTTCGAGTCGGGCTGGCGGGATTCGAACCCACGACCTTTTGACCCCCAGTCAAACGCGCTACCAAGCTGCGCTACAACCCGAGAGGGCTGACAAGTCTAGCACAGGTTTCGCGAAGTCGCATCTCGTTGGCTTGTCGCGGCGCGAGGTTATCCGCGCATCGTGTGCGAAAATCGGCTGTAATCGCCGTCTACATGACCCTGTTCGCGCTCTCCGCGATCCTCGCGATGCAACCGCTCCCCCAGACCGCACCCGCCGTCCCGCCGCCCGCGCCGATCGGGCCGCTGCCCACCGCGCGGCAGCTCGCGTGGAAGGATCTCGAGTTCACGGGCTTCATCCACTTCGGGCCGAACACCTTCACAGGCGTCGAGTGGGGTCACGGGAACGAGTCCGCGTCGGTCTTCAACCCGACCGCGCTCGATGCCCGTCAGTGGGTGAAGGTGATGAAGGACGCTGGCATGAAGGGCGTCGTCATCACGGCGAAGCACCACGACGGCTTCTGCAACTGGCCGACCGCGCTCAGCACGCACTCTGTCGCGTCGAGCCCGTGGAAGGGCGGCAAGGGCGATGTGCTGCGCGAGCTGAGCGACGCGTGCCGCGAGGGCGGGCTCAAGTTCGGCGTCTATCTCTCGCCGTGGGACCGCAACAACCCGAAGTACGGCACGGGCGAGGAGTACAACGCGTACTTCCGCGCGCAGCTGCGCGAGGTGCTGTCGAACTACGGCCCCGTCTTCGAGGTGTGGTTCGACGGCGCGTGCGGCGAGGGACCGAACGGCAAGCGCCAGGTGTACGACTTCCCGAGCTTCCATGCGGTCGTGCGCGAACTGCAGCCCGACGCCGTGATCTTCAGCGACATCGGCCCCGACATCCGCTGGGTCGGCAACGAGCAGGGCTGGGCGGGCGAGACCTGTTGGTCGATGCTGAAGGCCGAAGGCCACGGGATCGGCGACGACAACCCGCCGCCGATCAAGTCGCTGACCGAAGGCGACGAGCACGGCGAGTCGTGGATTCCCGCGGAGGCCGATGTGTCGATCCGCCCGGGCTGGTTTTACCACTCGGATCAGGACGACAAGGTGAAGTCGCCCGCGCAGCTCTTCGACCTGTGGGAGCGGAGCGTCGGTCACAACGCGAACTTCCACTTGAACTTCCCCGTCGATCGCCGCGGGCTGATCCATGAGAACGACGCGGCGGCGGTGCTCGGACTTCGCAGGCTGATCGACGCGACCTATGGCGATGGCACCGACCTCGCGCGCGGGCGTGCGGCAAAGAGTGGCGACGCACGCGGCTCCGCCGACGGTCGGGCGGGCGACTTCGGCGCGGACAAGGCAGTCGACGGCGATCCGAAGACCTACTGGGCGACCGACGACGGCGCAACGGTCGCATCGATCGAGGTCGAGCTCGACCCGACGAAGCCGTTCGACCGCGTGGTGCTTGCAGAGCCGACCTGGCTTGGGCAGCGCGTGCGGAAGTTCCGCATCAGCGTGCCCGCGACGCCCGACAACAACCACCGCGACTGGACTGTGATCGCCGAGGGAACCACCATCGGTCACAAGCGCATCGTGCGCGTGCCCGCGACACAGGCGAAGCACCTGCGCGTCGAGATCCTCGACGCGCGCGCGTGCCCGTGCCTGACGACGCTTGCGGTGCACAAGACGAAGGGCGCGGAGTGAGCATGGCGGCGTCGAAGCGCACGGCCACGACGGCGAGCTCGCGGAGTTCCACGGTCGATGCGGTGATGCGCATCTCGCGCGCGCTTTCCCGCAAGGTCGGCTCGCTCGCGTTCGCACCGCCCGTGGCGTTCGTCTACAACCCGCTCGACTACGCGCGCGCGCCGCACGAGCGGTATCTCGCAAACGCCCAGAAGGGGATCGATGCGCTCTATCTCGGCATGAACCCAGGGCCGTTCGGAATGGCTCAGACGGGCGTGCCCTTCGGCGAGGTGGCGGCGGTTCGCGGTTTCCTCGGGATCGACGAGTGCGTTCGTGCGCCACAGGCGACGCACCCCAAGCGCCCGATCGAGGGCTTCGCCTGTTCGCGCAGCGAGGTGAGCGGTCGACGGTTCTGGGGGCTGATGGCGCGCGAATTCGGCACGCCCGAGCGCTTCTTCGCGCACGGATTCGTCTGGAACTGGTGCCCCCTCGCGTTCATGGCCGAAAGCGGCGCGAACCTCACGCCCGACAAGCTGCCGCGGGCCGAGCGCGATGGGATCGAGTCGGCGTGCGACGACGCGCTTCGTGCGATCGCCGAGGCGCTCTCGCCGCGCGTCGTCGTGGGCGTCGGAGCCTTCGCATCGAAGTGCGCGGAACGCGCGCTCGGCGAACGCGCGCCTGAGATCCTGACGATGCTTCACCCTTCGCCAGCGAGCCCCGCCGCAAATCGAGGCTGGGACGCAGAGGCGCGGAAGGTGCTCCTGCGCGTGCGGAAGGCGGACTGAGGCGGACCACGACGCC
>JBIKTI010000549.1:0-2590 GCA_044348205.1 Phycisphaerales bacterium
AAGCTGTTGTTGGAGGAGGTTCCCAGCAGGCGCACGCTGCCCGTGGTGCCGGTGGCGTCGATCAGCTCGATGCCGCTGGCCAGGCCAAACGACGGCATGGCGATGTCGACGTTGTCGCGGCCGTTGGCGGCCACCGCCACGATCCGGTCGTAACCGCTGCTGTCGGCATAGGTGTCGTAGCCCTCGAAGGTGTACGGGCGATCGGCGGTCCAGTTCGGGTCGGAGCCGCTCACCTCGTAGGTGTCGTTGCCGGCGCCGCCGTCCAGCCAGTCGCTGTCGCGGCCGCCGCGGATGCGGTCGTCGGCGGCGGAACCCCGCACCGAGTCCTGGCCATCGCCGGCATCGATCCGCACATTGCCGCCGCTCAGGGTGACGCTGGAGAAATCCCAGCTGTCGGCTTCCCAGCTGCCCAGCAGCCGAATCTGGCTGGCGTACGTGGTGGCGTTGACGATGCGCTCAATGCCGCTGAAGGCCGAGAATTCACGGCCCAGGCCGATATCCACCGGTCCGCTGCCGCTGGCGACGATCTGGTCGAGTCCATCGCCGACGGCGCCGCTGTCGACGTAGCTGTCGTAGCCATTGAAGGTGTAGGGGCGATCGGGATACCAGTTGGGGTCGTAGCCGTTCACCAGGTAGGTGTCGCCGCCGCCGCCGCCATCGAGGTTATCGTCACCGCGGCCGCCCTGGATCCAATCGGCGCCGGCGGTGCCAATCACGCTGTCGTTGCCGTCGCCGGGATTGATGAGGTAATTACCGCCGATCAGGGCGACTGTCGAGAAGTCGAACCTGTCGGCTTCCCAGCTGCCCAGCAGCCGCACCTGGCTGTTGGCGGTGGTGGCGTTGACGATGCGCTCAATGCCGCTGAAGGCCGAGAATTCACGGCCCAGGCCGATATCCACCGGTCCGCTGCCGCTGGCGATGATCTGGTCGAGGCCATCGCTGGCGTCACCGCTGTCGTTGTACGTGTCGTAGCCGTTGAAGGTGTAAGGACGATCGGGATACCAGTTGGGGTCGTAGCCGCTCACCAGGAAGGTGTCGCCGCCGCCGCCGCCATCGAGGTTGTCGTCACCGCGGCCGCCCTGAATCAGATCGGCGCCGGCGGTGGCGATCACGCTGTCGTTGCCGTCGCCGGCATCGATCAGGAAGTTGCCGCCGATCAGGCTGACGCCCGAGAAATCAAACACGTTGGCTTGCCAGCTGCCGAGCAGGGTCACCCGCGCGCCGCCCTCGGTGGCGTTGACGATCTGTTCGATGCCGCTGGCGGCGGAGAACTCGAGGCCCAGGCCGACATCCACCGGTCCGCTGCCGCTGGCGAGGATCTGATCGAGGCCATCCTCGGCGGCGCCGCTGTCGGCGTAGCTGTCGTAACCGTTGAACGTATAGGGCTGGTTGGGCGTGCCATTGGGAGCGATGCCGCTCACCAGGTAGGAGTCGCCGCCACCGGCGCCATCAAGATGGTCCTCATTGCGGCCGCCGCGGATCAGATCGGCGCCGGCGGTTCCGATCACGGTGTCGTTGCCGTCACCGGCATCGATGAGGAAATTGCCGCCAATCAGGGCGACACCCGAGACATCGAGGACATTGGCCTGCCAGTCGCCGAGCAGGGTCACCCGGGCGCCGCCCTCGGTGCTGTTGACGATCTGCTCGATGCCGCAGGCGGCCGAGAAATCGCGGTTCAGGCCGATATCCACCGGCCCGGCGCCTGTGGCGACGATCTGGTCGACGCCGTCGCCGGCGGCGCCGCTGTCGGCGTAGCTGTCGTAGCCGTTGAAGGTGTAGGGACGATCGGCAGTCCAGTTGGGGTCATAGCCGCTCACCAGGTAGGTGTCGCCGCCGTCGCCGCCATTGAGGCTGTCCTCGCCGCGGCCGCCGCAGATCCAATCGGCGCCCGCGCTGCCGACCACGGTGTCGTTGCCGTCGGCGCTGTCGATCAGGAAGTTGCCGCCCACCAGGGCCATGGTGGCGAAATTGAGGCTGTTGGCCTGCCAGTTGCCCAGCAGGGTCACCCGGGTGCTGCCCTCGGTGGCGTTGACGATCCGCTCGATGCCGCTGGCGGCGGAGAAGTCGCGGCTGAAGCCCACATCCACCGGGCCGCTGCCGGTGGCAACGATCTGGTCGACGCCATCGTCGTCGGCGCCGCTGTCGGCGTAGCTGTCGTAGCCGTTGAAGGTGTAGGGGCGATCGGCGGACCAGGGGGTGTTGGTGCCACTCACCAGATAGGTGTCGCCGCCGCCGCCGCCATTGAGGCTGTCATCGTCGCGGCCGCCGCGGATCAGGTCGGCCCCCGCGGTGCCGGTCACGGTGTCGTTGCCGTCGCCGCCATCGATCAGGACATTGCCGCCCACCAGGGCCACCGCGGAGAAATCCAGGCGGTTGGCTTGCCAGCTGCCCAGCAGGCGCAACTGGGTGCTGCCCTCGGTGGCATTGACGATCCGCTCGATGCCGCTGGCGGCGGAGAAGTCGCGGCTGAAGCCCACATCCACGGGGCCGCTGCCGGTGGCAACGATCTGGTCGACGCCATCGTCGGCGGCGCCGCTGTCGGCGTAGCTGTCGTAGCCGTTGAAGGTGTAGGGGCGATCGGCGGACCAGG
>JBIKTI010000513.1:0-2586 GCA_044348205.1 Phycisphaerales bacterium
TACGAAAAGGGATCCGAAGTGATCCGCATGCTCCATACCCTGCTCGGGGAGGAGGTGTTCATGCGGGGTATGGCCCTCTATGTGAGCCGCCACGACGGCTCAGCCGCCACCTGCGCTGACTTCGTGCAGGCGATGGACGATGCCGCCGCCGAGGCCTGGGCTGCCGATCCCCGCCGACCCCGCTTTG
Organism: Phycisphaerales bacterium; assembly: GCA_044348205.1. Taxonomy (GTDB): domain Bacteria; phylum Planctomycetota; class Phycisphaerae; order Phycisphaerales; family SM1A02; genus QWPT01. The sequence goes on from JBIKTI010000513.1 coordinate 188, forward strand.
ATTTCGCCCAGTTCCGCCGCTGGTATCACCAGGCCGGCACGCCTGTGCTGCATGTGCAGCGCCACTGGGACGGCCAGGCCGGGGTGCTGGAGCTGCAGCTGCGCCAGCACACCCCCCCGACTCCGGGCCAGAGCGACAAGCAGCCGCTGGTGATTCCCCTGGCCCTGGGCCTGATCGACCAGGCGGGCGAGGCCCTGCCCGTGCAGCTGGAGGGGGAGCCCGATCCGGCAGGCGGCGATCCCAGCGGCACCCGCCTCCTGGTGGTGGATCAGGCCGAGCAGCACCTACGGCTGGTGGGTCTGCCCCGCCAGCACCATCCGCCGGCCCTGTCGCTGCTCAGGCACTTCTCGGCGCCGGTGAAGCTGGAGCTCGGCCGGCCCACCGCCGAGCTGGTGCATCTGCTGGCCGCCGATCCCGATCCCTTTGCGCGCTGGGATGCGGGCCAGGAGCTCTGGCGCCAGGCCCTGCTGGCCCGGGCGTGCGGTGGGGGCAGCCAGGCCCCAGACATCGACAGCCTGCCGGCCGGCCTCACCGATGGCCTGCTCGACGACGAGCTCGTGGATGCCCTGGGCCGGATCCTGGTTGATCCCTCCCTCTCCGATGCCAGCCGCAGTGCCCTGCTGGCCCTGCCGGGGCTGGCCGAACTGGAAGACGCGGCGGTGGCTGCGGGCCAGGAGCCCGATCCGCCAGCCCTGTTCGCGGCCCAGCTGGCGTTGCAGCGACGGTTCGGCACGGCCCTGGCGGCCCCCCTGGCGGCGGCCCTGGAGCGCTGCCGCGATGGCTGGCCCCTGGCCTGGCCCGACGGCGATGGCGCCCGCAGGCTCACCGCCGTGATCTGGAGCTGGCGGTCGGCCGCCGGCGATCCGGCCGTGATTGAGGCGGCACGGGCGGCGGTGGCCGGCCCTTCGATGACCCTGGCCCGTGCCGGTCTGCGGGCCCTGCAGCCCCTGGCGATCCCGGCGCGCGAGGAGGCTATGGCGGCGTTCTACCAGCGCTGGCAGCACAGGCCGGTGATCCTCGACGCCTGGTTTGCCATGGAGGCCGCCGCACCGCTGGCCGATGGGCTGGAGCGGGTGGCCCGGCTGCTGGAGCATCCCCGCTACGACCCGATGGCGCCCAACTCGGTGCGGGCGGTGCTGGGCGGGCTGGCGGGCAACCCGCCGGTGTTCCACGCCGCCGATGGCTCGGGCTATCGGTTCATGGCCGGGCAGATTGCGGCAGTGGATCGGCGCAATCCGATCACCGCCTCGCGCCTGGCCAAGGTGTTCAGCCGCTGGCGTAGCTACGGCCCCGAACGCTCCGCTGCCATGCACGCCGCCCTCGAGCAGCTGGCCAGCGCCGAGCTCTCGGCCAACACCCGCGAGGTGGTGGGTCTGTGTCTCGGGGCGGCCTGAGGCGGAGCCTCGAGGGAGCCACTAGGGCAGAGCTGGCTAGGGGAGGGCTGGAGGTGGCGGCGGCCCTGCTGCCCGGCCGAGGCTCTGGTGCAGCTGGCGGAAGGCACTCTGGCGGGCGCCGGCCCCCTCGGCGCCGGCGTGCAGGCCCCACAACCCCTCCCAGTAGAAGTAGATCACCCCATGGCCGCGGGCCGTGGCCAGTCGCACCTTTTCGTTGAGCGTGGCCATGGTCGGCGTGCGACCGCCGAAGCCCGCCAGGATGCCGATCTCCACCGGCATCCCCCAGCCGCGGGCCTTCACCAGGGCCGGCTGGTTGAGGTCCTTGGCGAATCCTTCCACCGAGTAGGCGTAGTTCTGCACGATCAGGTCGTCGATCAAACCGCCCACCGCCCACAGCTCCCAGTCCTGCAGCCAGTGGTTGTAGGCGAAGCGGAAGGGCCCGGGCGAGAGGCTGATCAGGGTGGGGTGAGCTGGGCTGATGGCCTTGGCTTTGCCCTTGGCCTGGCTGCTGGCTTTCGCTGCCGCCTGGGCGTCGAGCTGGCGCAACGACGCCCTCAGCTCGCGCAGCAGGTTGGTGAGCTGCTGGCGGCGCCAGCGCATCCAGAAGCGGTCGTTGGGGTCGTCGGGCGGTTCACGGCCCGTGGCCTGCCGGTAGAGCGCGCGGGTGTAGGGGTCGTAGCCCAGCTCCACCGGCCAGGCGAAGTGGTCGTCGAGCTGGATGCCATCCACGCCGCAGCGCTGCACGATCTCGCCGATCAAGCCGATGAAGCGCTGGCGCACCCCCGGGTGGGCCGGGTTGAGCCACACCATCGTGCGGCCATGCATCGCGTAGCCGGTGCTGCCGTCGCGCTTCTGGAGCACCCACTCCGGCTGCTGGCGCACCACCTCCGCGTCGGCGGGTTCCATCAGGCCGTACTCAAACCAGGGGATCACCTCCAGGCCGCGGCGATGGGCCGCCTGGGTGAAGCGGCAGATCGGATCGAGATTGGGATTGGCCCTCACCAG
>JBIKTI010000086.1:0-7935 GCA_044348205.1 Phycisphaerales bacterium
GCGGTCCCACTTCGAGTGGCGCGCGATGCCGCAGCCGAGCGCGAGGCCGACCATCATCGACATCTCGACCGCGGCCTTGTTCATCACGGGGAGCGCCCCTGGCAGCGCGCAGACGACGGGGTCGATGAGCGTGTTCGGCGCCTCGTCGAAGTGGTCGGGGTGCGCGGCGTTCGGCACGCGCGTGAACATCTTGGTGCGCGTGGCGAGCTCGATGTGGATCTCGAGGCCGATCTTGAGGGACGCCTTCGCGATCGTCGCTGTCTTCGGGTCGGCCGTGGTCGCCATGGGCGGATGGTAGTGCGGATTGCGGGCATAATGCGGCTCCCCCATGCTTGTGCTGACTCCCCTCCTCGCCGCCGTCGCCCCCCACTTCATGCTCGCAGCCGCCGACCTCGCCCCGAAGACGACCTTCGCGAAGCCCGAAGGCGCGCTGGTCGCGACGCTCTCGGGCGTCGACGGGCCGTGCGAGCTCGTGCTTCTCGACCGCGATGCCAACGAACTTGCGCGCGCGAGCGCCGAATCGGGCGACATCGACCTGGGCGCGCTCTTCCCAGCGATCCGCGCGGCGGTGCACGCCGTGCGCGTCCAGCCGATCGTCGACGGCGCGCCGCAAGGGTCAGCGCTCGTCGTCGTTCCGCTCATGCCGCGGCCCGCGATCCGCACCACGGCCGACCTCCGCCCGGATGGCGTCACGAAGTTCACGCGCGTGATCGGCTGGGGCGACGCGCTTCTCGATCCGTCGAACGAGGCGCACAAGAAGCTCGCCGCGGAGTGGCCGAAGGCGGACCCGACGCCCGCGTCGGGCTTCCGCCTCGAGCGCGACCTCGATGTGGTGTTCGAGACGACCGCAGGCACGATCCGCTTCGCCATGCGCCCAGACGAAGCGCCGAACAGCGCGCGCAACTTCGTCGAGCTCGCGGCGAGCGGCTTCTACGACGGCACGATCGTCCACCGCATCGTGCCCGCCGATCGAAACGGCAAGCCCTTCGTCATCCAAGGCGGCGACCCGACGGGCTCGGGCGACGGCGGCCCTGGCTACGACCTCCCGCTCGAACCCTCGAAGCTGCCGCACGACTTCGGCGTCGTATCGATGGCGCGCAGCGACTGGCCCGACAGCGCGGGCAGCCAGTGGTTCGTGTGCCTCTCGCGCGAGGCGACCGCGCGGCTCGACGGGCAGTACTGCGCGTTCGGCCACGCGGTCGAGGGCGCGGAGGCGATCCTGAAGATCGCGGACGGCGAACTCGCAGACCCTTCGACGGGTCGGCCGAAGAGCCCCGAGTCCGTGACGCGCGCCTACACCGTGCCTGCGCCCGCGTGGACGCCGGGAAAGGGCCGCCCCGACGCGCGCGTCGAGCGGCCCGTGGCGCAGCCCGCTACCGCGCCAGCCGCAGGGGCGGATCGATGAGCGGGCCCGCGCGCACGAACGATCCGTCCGATGCGCGCGGCATGTGGAACCGCGGGTTCCTCTCGCTCCTCGCCACGCAGTTTTTCGAGGCCGCGAGCGACAACATCATCAAGGGCGTGATCCTCTTCGCGGTCGCCGTGAACGGGCCGTGGGAGACGGTCTTCGGACAAGGCGGGAGCGGCGTCGTCGCCATAGCCTTCACGCTGCCCTTCATCCTGCTCTCGGCCTTCGGCGGGCGGATCGCAGACCGAAGCTCGAAGTCGCGCATCACGGTCGTCCTCAAGGCCGTGTCGCTCGGCGTCTGCGCCTTCTGCGCGCTCGAGTTCGCGCGCGGTTCGCCCATGGGCGCGCTCGCGGCGCTCGTCTCGTTCGCGGTCGTGAGCGCGTTTTTCGGCCCCGTGAAGTACGGGATGATCGCGGAGCTCGTCGCGCCCAAGGACCTCGCGCGCGCCAACGGCGTCATCAACATGGCCACGAATGTCGCGGTCATCACGGGCACGGTGGTCGCGGGAATCGTGGCGCAGCGCTGGAAGGACGGCTTCATCGACGGCGCGCCCGCGGGCGGCGCCGCGTGGCTTCCAGGGATCGCCATGGGCGTGTTCGTCGTGCTCGGCTTCCTCACCTGCCTCACGCTTCCGAGGCTCAAGCCGCAGAACCCCACGCTTCCCGTCAACCTCAACCCGTTCTCGACCTACATCTCGACCACGCGCGAGATGGCGAAGTCGCCGCTCCTCGCGGTGTGCGCGGCGTGGACCTTCTTCTACTTCGTCGCGGCGACGGTGCTCCTCATCCTGCCCGACTACTCGAGTCACCTCGGCGTGCGCGACGACCAGACGAGCCTTCTCCTCGCGGCGCTCGGCGTCGCGATCGGCGTGGGATGCGTCGTCGCGGCCTACCTCGACCGCCCCGCGCGGCGCGCGCGCTTCATCCCGATCGGGGCGGGTGGCCTCGCGGTCGGGTTCGGGCTCCTCGGCGTGGCACCCGCGTCGTTCGCCGTCACGCTGGCGCTCCTCGTCGCGACGGGGCTCGTCGCGGGGCTCTACATCATTCCGCTGCAGGCGATGCTCCAGTCGCTCGCGCCAGACGACCTCCGCGGGCGCGTGCTCGGCACCGCGAACGGGTACAGCTTCCTGATGGGCGCGATCGGAAGCGGCCTCTTCTTCGCGCTGCGTCAGGCCGACATGCCCTCGAACAGGATCTTCCTTGTGCTTGGCGGGCTGTGCGCCGTGGTCGGGGCGGTGATCGTCCTCTGGCTGCGTGGCCGCGGCGAGGCGCGTGCTGCGTAAACATAGTTCGGAACTGTGTTTACCAGTGCGGCTTGCCCGCAGCGCGGCTCGCATCTGCCGACCGCCGGGCGGGCCGAGCCGCGCCCTCGCGCTGAATCTTCACTCTTTTTCGGGCGCGCTCCGCATGGAGCACCCGATTTGCGCGTAGGTTCCAACGGTCTTCCGTCTCTCGCAGGAGTTCACGGGCGTGGAAACCGATGCCTACGGCACGATGTCTACGGCACCATGTTTCCAGCACCAGGCGAGTTGTCCGCCACGGACCAAGCACAGCGCAACGAGCACGAAGCCCGTTGCTTTGGAGAAGTCAGCCATGCGCGCACGACACAACCAGACCCCAAGCCCGCGCCACGGCAATGCCCGCGCGTCTCTCGGCCCGATCGCGCTCACGCTCGCCACGATCGGCTTGGCGAGCCAGTTCGCGGTCGCGCAGTTGACGCCGCCCGTTCCCGCAGCGCCGCCTGCGAAGCCCGTGTCGCCCTCGCAGAGCCCTGAGGGCCCCGCGCCCGACGCGGTCCCGGGCCGCAACGAGCCGGGCGAGCCGATCGCTCCCGACGCGCCCGAGCCGACGGTGACGCCAGACCGCCGCGGTCCTGGCGAACCCGCCGTGACGCCGTCGCGGCCAGACAACGGGCCGAGCACGCGGCCGGGCCGTCGTGTGCCAGACGGCCGCCCGATCGAGCGCCCGCGCGCACCAGGCTTCGGCACGACGCCTGGCAAGAACGAACCGGGCGACCCGATCAACCGTCCCCGCGCCCCAGGCTTTGGTTCGACCCCTGGCAAGAACGAACCGGGCGACCCGATCAACCGTCCCCGCGCCCCAGGCTTTGGCTCGACCCCTGGCAAGAACGAACCCGGTCGCCCCATCGCACCACCGCGCGCCCCAGGCTTCGGCCCGAAGGACGGCCGCCGCGAGCCAGGCGCTCCCGTCGACCGCCCACGCGCCCCAGGCTTCTCCCCAGGCGACGGCCGTCGTGCGCCCGGCGACCCCGTGGCGCCGCCGCGCGCTCCGGGCTTCGGCGAAGAGGATCCGGGGCGCCGCATGCCCGTCACCCCACCGCTCTTCAGGCCCTGCTGATCGAGGCGACAGGATCGGCCGCGCGACAGCAGACGGTTCGGAGCGATCTGTCCGACCGCGCTGGTTCCGCGGGGCCTTACTCGCGAGGCCTCACCCACGAGGCCTCACCCACCAGGCCTCACCCGCGAGGCCTCACCCGCGAGGCCTCACCCACCACGTCTCTCCCTTTCGAATCGCTCGGCGTTCGGCAAGAACCCGAGCGCTTCTCTTTGGTGGCCAACTTCCCACTCGAAGCTGCCGCAACGGAGCCCGTCCTCAACGGTGCCGAGTAGCTAGCGGGTACCAGCGGGTCCCTTCCTGGCACCTCAGGCGTGAGCGGCTCGCGCTTCCACACCGTGGGATTCCATAGTTGCGGCACACGGCTTCCCTCGCCTCCACTTGGTGCCGGGTACCTCGCGGGTTCCACCGGGTACCGCGCGGTAGCCGCGCGGCACCGTTTCCCCCGTTTCCCAAACCCCGCGAGCGGAGCGAGCCCAATCCCGCCGGGGCCGAACGCAAACGCCCTGCCGCGAGGCAGGGCGTTGGAGAGAGGTCGCGGTGGGATTTGAACCCACGAATCACGGATTTGCAATCCGTTCCCTTAGGCCACTTGGGTACGCGACCGTGGCATTGCGGCACGGATCATACTCGCTCCGACAGGCCCCCGCGTCAACGCGAAGGTGCGGAACGGGGTGAAGAACCTCGGGTGGACCGGCCCCTACAGTCGGCGCAACCCGAACGCCCGTGCAAAGCGCCGCTTGCGCACTGCGGGTCTGCGGAAGAAACTGCCGAAGACACTTCCGATGACGCCGAACGCACCGAACCCACACGCTCTTGCCGCTGCAGTGACGGCGCTGACCTTGGTTCTCGCTCCCTGCGGCGGCGCGTTCGCGCAGACTGGCGCCACACGCGCCGCGACACCGCCTGCGCCCGCGGCTGCGGGCGACGCCGCGCGGACTCCGCAGCAGCCCGCCACTCCCGCGACGACCGAAGTCCTCGGCTTCCGCCTTCCGCTTCTCCGCGAGGGCAGCATGGTGAGCCGAGTCCACGGCGACATCACGCTCGACCCTGGCGAGCGGCACTGGCTCTTCCGCCCGCTGAAGCCAGAGGCGGGCAATCTGCGACGCGAGTTCGTGCTGCTTCCCACGCCGACCCTCGAGGAAATGCTGCGGACGATGCAGCTCTCGCCCTCGCCCGTCGAGTTCGAGGTCTCGGGCCGCGTCTTCATCTACAAGGGCCGCAACTACCTGCTGCCCGAGTTCGCGCCGCCGATCGTGCGCTTCGATGTGAAGCCCGACGAGACGCCGCCCGCCGACGCCGCGATCGAGACAGCCCCGAACGGCACCTCGAAGTTCGTGCCCCCGACTGGAGCGTTGGGCGAAGGCGGCGCCGCGGAGGCGGACGACGCTGCGGTGATCGACCTTGAGAAGAGGCTCGTCGAGCGCGTCGGCCGCGCGCCTTCAGAGCGCCTCACCGAGAGCCTCGAGTCGCGCGAGGCGCGACTGGCCAAGGAGCGCGAGCTTCCTGCGCCTGGCGCGCGCATCGTGCTGCGCGCTGGCAAGATTTCCCGCGACCCGCAGGCCGGCTCGTGGCGCTTCGTGCCCGAACAGGCTTCGGGCGTGGGCGACGGGTCCGTCGAGATCCTGCCCTGCCTCATGCTCGAGCGGCTTGAACTTGCGACCCGCGAGTCCGATTCGCCGCCGATGGTGCTCCTCTCGGGAACGCTCACCGTGTTCGAGGGGCGAACCTACCTGCTTCCATCGAGCTTCCGCCGCGCCCGCGAGGGACGCGGGATCGGCCCCTGACGGGGCTTGAGGGGTTCAACTCCACGCGCGGCGTTCAGCTTCACGCGCGGCGCTCAGCTCCAGGCGCCGAGCAAGATCGCGAGATCCGCGGCGCCGACCGATCCGTCGCCATCGAGGTCGCCGCTTCCGCCCTTCGCGCCCCACTGGCCGAGCAGGTCGGCGAGGTCGGCCGCGTCGACGATGCCGTCGCCGTTGAGGTCGCCCGTCACACCGCCACCAGGCCCGCCGAGCGCGCCATCGGCGCCGATGCGCGCGGCGAAGACATCGCTTGCGCCCGTGGTCGCGCCGCCCTGCCAGACGAGCGCGCAGCCGTCGCCGTCGGCGGGCGCGCTGGCGAGGCGGTACTTCACGCCTGGGTTCACGGCGACATCGGTCGACCACTCGACCGCGCCCGCGCTCGAGAGCCGCTTCACGCGGATCGCGTCCTGGACGGCGCTCGAGGAGTTCGCGTAGAAGCAGACGACGCCGTTGCCCGCGCGGCCCGCGGTGGCCCAGCCGCGCGAGTAGGTCGTCGACATCGGCTCGACCGCGACGCCGCTGGCGCCCCACTGCCGCACGCCCTTCGCGAAGCACTGGCCGAAGATGCCGTAGAGCGAGGTGTTCGGCGTCTGCTGCGACCAGAACACATAGAGGCGGTCGTCTGCGCCGAGCACCATCGAGGGCGAGACGCGGTTGTCGGTGGTGGTCGTGGTGACGGAGACGCCGCTTGTGCCGTAGAGCGCGGCGCCCGACGCGTTCACGCGCTGGACATGGCTCTGGAGCGGGCTCGTGGCGTACCAGCAGAAGTAGGCGCCGCCAGCGCCGTCGGGAATGAAGCTCGGGAAGTTGCCGAACTGGAGCGAACCCGTGGTGAAGACAGCAGTGCCGATCGCGGCCCACGGGCGCGAGCCGTCTGCGTTGATGCGGTGGGCGCGCAGGACCTTCGCGCCTGTGAAGGTGGTGTAGCGCACGCATGAGACGATGACGGCGCCGTCGACCGACGGCTGGATGTCGGCGGGGATCTGCGTGGCGCCAGACTCAGTGATCGTGATCGGCGTGGCGAAGGTGGGCGCGCCCGTCGCTGCGTCGAAGCGCTGGATGCGCGGCGTGGCGTTGAGCGCGTGCGCGACCCAGACGGCGCCGTCGCTTGCGACCGTGACGCGGCCGACATTGACGCCCGAGAGCGAAGTGACGATCTGCGACCAGCGCGTGTTGCCCGACGCGTCGAGCGACTTCACGCGGATCGCGGGCGTCGAGAGGTTCGGGTGGTCGTAGGCGAGGTAGACATTGCCCGCCGCGTCGGACGCGAGGCCGTAGTCGGTGGTCGACGACTGCGCACGATCCTCGACGACGACGGGCGCGGCCCAGACGGCGTTGCCGTCGCGGTCGATGCGGGTGACCATCACGTCGTAGCCCGACCCCGAGAGGAAGCTGATGTAGTGGCCGCCGTTCGGCGCGGTCGCGAACTTCGGCTGGACATCGTCGCTGGCCGTCGCCTGGAGGGCGAGCGGAGCCGAAGGGTCGGACGAAAACTGCGCGTGGGCGAGGGTGGCGCAGGCGAGGCCCGTGGCACAGGCCGTGGCGACGACGAAGCGGCGCGAGGCGCCACGGAGGGAGGCGGCAATCTGCATCGAGGCAGCATGACCGCACCCGCACCTTCAGCCAAGGGGGCGGACGCAGCAGGCGGGAGAAATCGCACGGATTCCCCGCCGCGATTCGGCTCTCGGACGCGAAGATGGAATCTTCCCGCGTCGGGGCGCCTCTTTCGGCGCTCCCCGACGCGAGCCCCCATTGCCGCGCTCGGCTTCCTCCGTTGTCTTCGGTCGTTCCTCCGCCGTCCAGGAGTTCCGCATGCAGCCCTCGCAGTCGATCTCGCGCCAGGCACACACCACGACATTTGCCGCGATCGTCGGCGCGGCGATGCTGTTCGCCGCGGCAGCCGCCGATGCAAGCGCGCAAGACAAGAAGGGCGCGGAGCCGCCCGTGCGCGTGGCGCCGTCGCGGCCTGCGGCGCAGCCGCCGATGCCGCCCGCATCGGCGCCTTCACCGAGCGCACCGAAGGCGGAGCCTCGCGCACCGAAGGCGGCACCACCCGCGATGCCGCGCGATGTCGCGCCCCCGCCGCCATCGATGAGGCCGGCGCCAGCGCCGCCAATTCGTGCGACTCCGTCGCGTCCGACGACGCAGCCGCCTGCGAAGCGCGCGGACCCTGCACCCGCGCCCAAGCGCGTCGACCCATTCCCGCCTGTGAAGCGCGCGGACCCTGCACCCGCGCCGAGGCGCATCGACCCAGCGCCGCCTGCGAAGCGCGTGGACCCTGCGCCCGCGCCGAAGCGCGTCGACCCTGCGCCGCCTGCGAAGCGCGTGGACCCTGCGCCCGCGCCGAAGCGCGTCGACCCTGCGCCG
>JBIKTI010000470.1:0-2583 GCA_044348205.1 Phycisphaerales bacterium
GCGCGCACCCGCCGCGCGCAGCCCGTCGATCGACTGGGCAAGATGCGTGCGGATCGACTCGGTCAGCAGCACCGCGGGCGCCGCCTTCGCGAGCACCTCGCCCGCGCGCGCAGCCACGCGCGCGGCCGCCGCCTCGCCGGCCACGAAGATCACACCTGGCTTCGTGCAGAACTGCCCGCCGCCCAGGAGCACCGACGCAGTCCACGCATCGGCGACAGCGTCCGCGCGCGCGGCCGCCGCACGCGACGCCACGAACACGGGGTTCACCCCCGACATCTCGCAGCTCGCAGGCTTTCCGACGCGGTCGCACGCGGCCTTCAACCGCAGCCCCGCCGCGCGCGAGCCCGTGAACCCGAGCGCGGCGACGCCCGCGTGCGCGAGCAGCGCCTCGCCGTCCTCGGGCGAACAGTCGAAGAAGAGCTGCACCGACGACGACGGCAGCTTCGCAGCGTCGCGCGCCGCGCAGCAATGCGCGAAGAGGCGAGCCGTCGTGTTCGGGTGCCCTGGATGCGCCTTCGCGATCACGGGGTTGCGCGCAGCGATCGCTGCCGCGAAGTCGCCGCCCGAGACGCCGTTGAACGCAAGCGGAAAGTTCGACGGTCCGACGCACACGACCACGCCGCCGAGCGGCACGAGCGTCGAGCGCAGCTTGTGCGTCGCGTCGACCGCGACCTCGCGCCACGACTCGTCGCGCAGGCAGCGCGCGGCCTCGCGCAGCTGGAAGGAGGTGCGGTTGAACTCGACCTCGGAGAGCCGCGGCGCGAAGGGCAACGCCGTCTCCTCATGCGCAAGCCGCGCGATTCCCTCGCGGTCGCCCTCGAGCCGCGCTGCGTAATCCTCGAGAAAACCCGCGATCACCGCACTCGGCGCATCCGCCAGCGCGTCGATCGCGTCGAACGCCGTGTCCGCCATCGCCTCAAGCTCCGCGCGCGATGCGCGCGCGAACTCCGCGCCGAACGCCTCGCCTGTCGCAGGATTCACGGCGCGCATGTCAGGCGCCCTGCTCGTTCACAAGCAACGGACGCCCATCCCTCCAGGCGATCGAGACGCTCGCCTCGCCGCGCAGGAAGCCCTCGAGCCAGTTGCCCACGGCGTCGACGCGCCAGTCGCCCGCCTCGAAGAGCGGCTCAGGCGCCGCGGTTGCGCGCGACATCCACCATCGCGAGACATCGCCGCGCGTCGCCACCATGGAGGGCGCGAGGCCCATGGCGATGCAGCGCGCGCCAAGGATCGCGAGGATCGCATCGATCGCAGCGCGGTCGGAGGAGGTCTCCTCGGTGATCTTGCCATACGCGAGCTTCTCCGGCGGCATCTTGCCGCCCTCCTCGACCGCCTGCGCGACGCGGTCGCCGTACTTCTGCGCAAAGCGCTTGGGAAGCCCACGCACCGACGAAAGCTGCTGCACGCTCACGGGCCGCTGCTTCACGATCTCGGCGAGCGTCTCGTCGGGCATGACCACGCGATGCGGCAGGTCCTCCTTGCGCGCGATCTCGTCGCGCAGGCGCGTGACGAGCCGAAGCGTCGGAATCTGCGCGGGCTTCATCGGCCAGCTCTTCATCGTGCGGCGGATCTGCGACTCCTCGTCGAAGCGCGCGGGAATCCTGGCGCTTTGCTCGCACTCGCGCATCGCCCACGAAAGCGAGCCGCGCCGCTCGAGCTCGCCGCGCAACCGCTCCCACACGAGCGGCAGATAGCGCACATCGTCGGCCGCGTAGCGCAGCTGCGACGCCGACAGCGGCCGCGCATCCCAGTTCGTGAAGGTGTGGCCCTTCGAGAGCTTGTGCCCCGCGAAGCGCTCAACGAGCTTCTCGAGTCCTGCGGGCCACGGCATCTCGGCGAACGCGGCCGCGACCTGCACATCAAGCGTGTTCGCGGGCTCCTTGCCGAGAAGCCGCCGCACGGGCTCGAGGTCCTGCGTGCCCGCATGAACGAGCGTGAGGAGCGTCGGATCCGCCACGAGCTCGAAGATCGGACCGAGGTCGGGCACCGCGAACGCGTCGACGAGCACCACGCGCTCGGTCGTCGCAAGCTGCACCACGCAGATCTTGGGCCAGTAGCTCTCCTCGCCGATGAACTCCGTGTCGTAGGCGAAGACGCCCTTCTCGCGCACATGCGCAAGCTCCGCCTCGAGCTCCGAGGCGCTCGCGATGAGCCGCGCCTCGTCGCGCGCGACCAGCGAATGCTCGAGATGCGGCGTGTCGGCGGTGTCCTCGCCCTGCGAGGCTGCATGGTGCCGCTCGCGCATCTTGCGTCGATAGTTCAGGTTCATCGCGCACCCGCCGCCTGCACGGACACGCCGCCCGATGCCCGGGCGCGCACGCTCTCGACCACCGAACGCGCGACATGGTCGAGCTGTTCCTGCACGAGGTCGGGGTAGATCGGCAGCGCGATCGTCTCGCGCGCAGCGGCCTCCGCGTGCGGGAAGATGCCCTTCGTGTAGTGGAGGTACTTGAAGCACTCCTGAAGGTGCAGCGGCACGGGGTAGTAGATCTCGGTGCCGATCTTGCGGTCGGCGAGGTCCTGGCGCACCGCGTCGCGGATCTCGGCGGGCACGCGGATCGTGTACTGGTTGTAGATGTGGCG
>JBIKTI010000087.1:0-7906 GCA_044348205.1 Phycisphaerales bacterium
CGATGCCGCGCCAGCGGCGCTGGTCGTCTATGACGGCATGCCTGAGCGGCCTGAGGAGCAGGTTTCGACGGATGGCGGAGAGAAGTTCCAAGGTCGCCTCCAAGGTACGAGCGGTGATCCACAGGCGAAACGGGTTCCGTAGACTACCCGCGATGTCCCGAGTGGATCCTTTCGTCGTCCGAAGTGGCTTCCGGGCCCGCGCCCACCGCGCGAGGCCCTGCGGGATCGCTTGTGCAGCGCTCCTCGCGCTTGGAGTGATGGCCCTCGCCGGATGCGCGACCGCGCAGCGCGCGCCAACGGCCGCAAGCCGCGGGACAAGCTCGGGCGACTCTCGTGAACTTCTCGACGCGACCAACGCCTACAACGCGCGCGAGTTCGGCCGCGCGGTGACCCTCGCTCGCGCGGCGGGCGAGGAGGCGAGCGGCCTCGAGCGCGCACGAGCTCGGTATCTCGAGGGGCTTTCCCAGCTCCAGCTCGGAAACCCAGACGAAGCCGCGCGTGCGCTCAGAGAGGTCGTCGAGGCCGCGGACCGCACCCTCGCAGCGAACGCCCGCGTGTCGCTTGGCACCGCCGAGGTCGCGCGCCGCGACTTCAGGGCCGCAGCGGACGCCTATCGCCGCGGCGCACTGATTCTCGATGGAGACGAGCGCGCCCGTGCAGAGGAACTCGCAGCGCTTTGTCAGGCGCGGGTTCCTGGGTCGCCTGTGCCATCGTCGCAGTCCGCTCAGCCGATCCCCGCCGGACGCGACCCAAGTCCCGCGGCGTCGGCGGAGCCCCGAACTCCGACGGAGCGCGTGGTCAACGGGATGGCGATCGAGCCTGTCGCGTTCGCCATCCAGGCGGGCGCATTCAGCGAGCGGGAGCGCGCGGAGCGGATGGCGGAGTCGCTGGAGGCGGCCGCGTCGCGTTCGGGGCTCGCCGCACCCCGCGTGATCACAAAGCCTCGGCCGGGGCAGGCGAGCGTGTTCGTGGTGCAGATCGGCCGCTTCCCCAACAGGACCGTCGCAGGAAAGGCGATGATTCAGTTCGGTCAGCGGGGCTTCACTGTCGAACGGGCGCTCGAGTGAGGCCTCGATGGCGGAAATGGCTGCATTGAGCGGGAATTGTCGGACTTTCCCCTCGATCCGGCCCTGCTTCATCCGTACATTCAGGCACCTCGCGACTGCGAACGCAACCATGAAGCAGCTCCGCCCTTCCCGACACCTCGACCGTGCCCACCTGCGGGCCGCGCTGATCTCTGTCACGCTCGGCGTCGCACTCGCAAGCGCTGCGCATGCATCTCCTTCCGCGCCTCTGGGGTCTTCCCGGCCGACAACCGCCGATGATGCAGCCTCGCGTCGTGCGGCGGGCTCGGCGCTCGTCTCTCGGTACGGTTCACCTCGGACCGAGGAGTTGATCGCACGCATCGCGCGACTGGAGAGGGACGACGGGCGCTCGTCGAAGGTGCCCACATCGAAGCTTGAGGACGCGGAACTCGAGCTCTACGAGCGCGCCATGCGAGACCTCCTCAAGAAGGGCCTTCGCATTCCGTCGAAGAACGGCGTGACCGCGGCGCGACGAGAGGCCCTTGAGACGATCCAAGGCCTGGAGTCGCCGCTCGAGCTCCGCGCCGCCATGCGGGTCCTCGAGGGCGAGGGCATGGACGGAAACCTCGTGCGCGGCGAACTCGATGTGCGCAAGGCGCTCTTCGCGGCACTCGCGCGGAACACGGCCATCGGACATCCCGCCCTCGTCCGCTACGCCATCGTCGAGGATGACGCAGTCGCGCGCATCGCGCAGGACCTGCTTCCAGAGGGGCTTTCCCCGCAGGGACTCGCCGTCGTCGAGAGCGGGCTGCGCTCTTCCCGCGAGCTCCACATCAACCGAGCGGCGATGATCGCCGGCGCCCACGCGGCAGCAGCGCTCATTCCGGCGTTGATCGACGCGCAGTTCGAGGAGCGCTCCGCGGAGGGGCGTGGCGACGAGGCGTGGATCGCGATTGGCCGACGGACAGCGTACATCGCGGGCTATGTGCCAGTCCTCGGAGGCGGCAGCGGCGCGCTGCAGCCGATCCCTGGAATCGTCTACGAAGGAAGCCTCCTGCGGATCATGGAGTCCACGGTGTTCATCTACCGCACGGAGGTGCACCGCGGCCTCGCGATGGTGATAGAGCGCACGACGGGCCAACCCGCGCCGCCGCTCGGCTTCGACCGCGACCAATGGCTTGCGTGGTACCAGCGGGACTATCCCGTCCTCGTGCAGGCGTTCGCGGAGGAAGCGAGCGAACGCGCGGCCGCCGCGTCTGACACCGTGACGGTGCCTGCACGGAGCGACGCGTAGGGTTCGCGCGCGAACGCCTGCAGACGACCTCAGTTGCAGACAACCTCAGTTGCAGACAACCTCAGTTGCAGACAACCTCTAGGAACGCAACGCGTCCCTCCTGCACGAGTTCCCTGCTCCCGCGCGGGCCGATTCGCTCAATCCTCACGGGCACGGGCTCTCCGATGGCGAAGGTCATCGGAATGCCCCGCTGCACGGGCAGCCTGTTGCCGAGGACATCGTCGATCTTGCGGAAGATGGCCGGGGCTGCCGTCACGAAGTACTTCCCGTTGCCGCTCTGCCCCCCGCTCGGCCGTTCGGGCGAGTCGAGCACAAGAAGGCCATGCTTGATGACCGAGCCGCTCGGGCGCTTGTCGTACCAGATCGCGAGTGCGGCGCCTCGAGACACGAACGACTGGCCTCCCGTCTTCGCGAAAAGCGAACCGAGAGCCCCCGACGACGAGTCGCAGCCAGGGGCGAACCCCGCAACAAGGAGGAAGAGCCCAAGTGCGGCGGCGAATGAGCACGCCCGACGCACGGTCGTGCCCCGACTCTGGTGGGAAGCAAACTCCATCGATCACCTCAATCGGCGGAGCGGCGGCTCGGGCATCGCGCGGCACGCGTCGATTCACAGCCAGCGGCGGCGAACGCGCCGCGTGGTCCTCGCAACCCGCACAGTTGGAACCGTCAGGACGCGCGTCCGGCCTCTCGGATGACATCGCCAAGCCGAAGGATGTCCTCTGGGCGCGTGTGAAGGTGCGCCGACACGCGGACATGCAGACGACCACCCCAGTCGATCACCGGGATCTCGATCCGATGCGAGCCGTAGAGCCACGCCTGCATCTCGGCTGCGGACGCGTGGAGCCGGGCCACGCCCTCGGGCACGCGGATCGCAGCCATGGACGCCAGCATCGAACCGTCAATCGGCGAGATGGGCTCCTCGCGCCACAACTCGCAGAGCGCAGCCTGCGCCCATGCGGCGAGCGCCTGGTTGCGCGCGCGAACACCGCTCCAGCCAAACCGCGCGAAGAACCGCAGCGCAGCGGGCGCTGCGAGCCACGCCGTCGGTTCGCGCGTTCCCTGCCAGTCGAACTCTGCGTTGAAGTCGCGCCCGTAGTCGTGGCTCGTCGCCAGCGGATGGACCCGCGAACGCCACGCCTCCGACACAACGAGGATCGCGGCTCCCTTCGGCGCACAGCACCACTTGTGCAGGTTCGCAGCGTAGGCATCGGCGCCGATCGAATCGATCGAGAGCGCGATGGAGCCAGGCGCGTGCGCGCCGTCGACGAGGGTGGCAACCCCGCGCGCCTTCGCGCTGCGAACGATCTCCTCGACAGGAACGACGAGCGCCGTCGGGCTCGTCACATGATCGATCACCACGAGCCTCGTGCGCGCGGATGTCGCAGCGTCCACCGCGCGGACGAAGTCTGCGGGCGCACGCACGGGAAGCGGAACCAATGCCTCGCGCACGACGACTCCAAACTCGTGCTCGAGCCGCAGCAGCGACTTGCGCACGGCTCCGTAGGCCTGGTCGAGCAGCACGATCTCGTCGCCTGGCCTCCACTGCATCGATCGAAGAAAGGCGTTGATTCCCTCCGTCGCATTGACGGTGAAGCCGAGCCGGTCGGGGTCGGTCCCGACGAACCGCGCGACCGAAGCCGCTGCATCGCGCAGCAGCGCAGGCAGCTTGCGTCCGAGGAGCTCGATCGGCCGCGCCTCGATCTCCGCGCGCCACCATGCCTGCTCCGCGAGCACCTCGTGCGGAGTCGAGCCGAAACTCCCGTGGTTGAGGAAGGTGTAGGAGAAGTCCAGCGGAAAGAGCCTCTTCGCGTCGAGGCCGAGGCGAGCGTCGAAGTCCTCGACCTGCTCGAAGAGCGCCCGCGAGCCGACCAACCGGGGAGCAAACGCCTCCGAAGAGATCTCGCCCGCTGCGGAACCTCGGACTTGGGCAGGGTCGATGGAAGGCGACGGGGTCTGCATCGGCGCAAGATACCTCGCAGCCGATACTTACAGCACCAAACACGATGCCGCGCCACGCCCGCATGAACTCAGACGCGCTGCCGCTTGCGTCAGGGCTCCGTTTGGGAGAACATACACCGAACAAATTGTGGAGCGCCCGAGCAGCGCCGCCCGATCACAGAAGCATGTCCGAACAGAACCCCAACGCCAACGCCCGCGCCAACGCCGTCAGGACCGCTGTGCCTGCTGGCCACAGCGCTGGCGCGGTAAACGGGATTCAGCGGACCGACCACACAGCGCATGCAACGGATCCGAGCGGAGACTCGGTCGGCGCACGCGCTTCGTTTGCCGAAGCGACGCCTGACAGGTGGCGCACGCTTCGGCCACTCGCGCTGCGTCACGCGACGCAGCTCACTCGTCCTGCGCCGCGGGGGAAATGCGTGCCAGTGACGGACGGCGACGGAGTGCGCAAGCTTCCGTCGCACAACCCGATCGCCCCTCACAGAGGGGAAAGGAGACTCTCCATGGCACATTCGGTTCACGCACGCGCGGCGACGCTCGATCCAACTGGCTTCGCAGCAGAATCCAAGCGCAGCGCGGCGGAGGATTGGCCGCTCGTAGTCCTCGGGCCGGGCGGCGACTTCTCTCGCCGCTACATCGGCGACGGCGGACGCATCCGCCGTGAGCGGGCCGGTCACGCAGCGCCTCTTCTCGCCGCCTCCCCTTCCGCGGAGCAGGCCGCGAACGATCCCAGATCCCCGCTCCATCGTCTCCTCGCACTCTGGCACGCCTTCGTCGTCGCCTTCGAGCGCACCGCGATCGAGATCTTCTCAACCGAGACCGTGCCATCGACCCGCGAAACGACGCAAGACCGCCCAGCGCAGCAACCCTCCGAGAAGGAACCCGCAGATGAACCTCACGCCGAAGCAGCTGAATGTCCTCAGGATCGTCCACGACACGCGCCGCAAGCTCGGGTACTCGCCGACCATGCAGGAGATCGCAGACGCGCTGCGTGTCAGCAAGGTCACGGTCTTCGAGCACGTCGAGGCGCTGATCGAGAAGGGCGCCCTGCACCGCGACCCGAACAAGGCACGCTCTTTAACGGTCTCGCCTGAGGTCGTCCTCCCCGACGAGTCGGAGGATCTGCCCGTTCGCCAGGTGCACTCGGGCGGGCGCGGCGCGGAAGGTCTCGCCTTTCCGCTCGTCGGGAAGGTCGCTGCAGGCCATCCGATCGAGAAGTTCGAGCAGAGCGACTCCATCGCGCTCGAGGAGCTCTTCGGTCCGCGCAAGGGCCGTGCGGGCACGACCTTCGCGCTGCAGGTCGACGGCATGTCGATGCGGGACGAAGGAATCCTCGACGGAGACTATGTCCTCGTCGACAAGCGCTCGACCGCCCGCAACGGCGAGCGCGTCGTGGCGCTGCTTCCAAACGGCGAGACCACGCTGAAGACCTTCTACCGCGAGAAGGATGGTCGGGTCCGGCTGCAGCCCGCGAACCCCGACTTCGCGCCGATCGTCGTGGACGATTGCTCCATCCAGGGCATCGTCATCGGAGTGCTGCGCCGCTATTGAGAGGCGATTGTCGTCGACCCGCGGAGGGCTCGCACGAACTCCGTCGCAACCGCGACGGAGTCGTCGCCCTTGACGCGTGCCTCGTCGAGTCGGCGCACGAGCGCGCTGCCGACGATCGCGCCGTCTGCATGTGCGCCGACGGCGCGGACATGCTGGGCGTTCGAGATTCCGAAGCCGACCGCGATGCGGACAGGGGCGATCGCGCGAATCCCGTCGACCCGGGCGGCGATCTCGGGCGCGTCGCGCTGCTCGCCCGTGATTCCCGCGCGCGCAAGCAGATAGACGAAGCTTCGCGCGCGTAGCGCGATGCGTCGCACGCGGTCGATGGGCGTCGAGGGCGCGATCAGCTCCACGACGGCAAGGCCGACGGCATGTGCTCTGTCGAGAAGCGCATCGGTCCAGAAGTCAGGACCCGCATCGGGCACGATGAGTCCGTCGAGGCCCGCAGCGCGCGCGTCCGCGATGAAGCGGCTCGCCCCAACGCGCTCGACGATCGAGACGGAGACCATCGCAAGCACGGGCACCGATGGACGCGCAGCGGCGACGCACGCCAGCACCGACTCGGGCGTGACGCCCGCGAGAAGCGCACGATGCATCGACTCGGCGATCACGGGACCGTCCGCGATCGGGTCGCTGAAGGGAATGCCGAGTTCGATGATGTCGGCGCCCGCTGCGGGAAGTGCCGAGAAGAGCGACGCTGTCGTCGAGAGATCGGGATCACCTGCCGTCAAGAACGGCATGAGCGCGGGGCGCCCCTCGGACGCAGCGCGTTGGAAAGCCTGTTCGATGCGCTCTGGGCCGGATGAAGCGTGGTGCTGCATGGAGAGGGGTCCTGCGCGAATCTTCCGTCAATGCACGCCGCTCGCGGGCGGGGCGAATCCAAACCGGGCAAGCGACTGCTCGGCGAGCCGTGCGACCATCCGCGCCGTCTCATCGGCGACGGCGGCGTCGACCGCGGAGGTTCGACGCGCCGCGGTGTCGCGATATCGGTCGGCGAGCGCCCACGATGCCGTCGTCGGATCGGATGCGTGGCGGGGCACGACATGCAGATGCACATGCGGAACCGCCTCGTTGAACGACAGCAGATAGGTTCGCTCGCAACCCGTCGCAGCGCGCACCGCCGTCGCGATCGCCGCGATGAGCGCGCCGAGCTCGGCCTGCTCCTCGCGATCGAGCGCGTGCAGACCCTCGCGGTGCGTTCGCGCCACCAGCATCATCCAGCCCGCGATCGGCACGGGATCGGCGTGGCGCAGAAGGAGCCAGCGCGGGCTCTCGAGAAACGGCGTCGCCGCGACCGCGCAGAGCGGACAGGCGCTCTCGGGCGATGCGCTCAAGACTTCGTCCCCTCTGGGCCGCCGTCGCGAATGTACTTGTCGTGAATCGCCTTCGCGAGGTCGACATCGCAGATGTTGGCAAGCGTCGTCAGCCACGCCAGGACATCCGCGAACTCCTCCTCGAGGTTCGCCCGATCGAGTTTGCCACGCTCGCGGTTCGCGATCGCGTGCGCGAGCTCGCCGACCTCCTCGACGAACCAGAGATAGGTGCCCGCTGCGCCCCGCGCGCGGTCGGTCTCGCCATACCGCTCGAGGATCAGGCGCTGGAACTCTTCGATCTTCATGCAGCAACCTTCGATGAATGGCGGGGTCGGAGGGCGTCGGGTCGGAGGACGCGTCGAGACGAAAGCGGCCCCGCTCTCACGGGGCCGAAGCGTCCACGGCGGGATTCGAACCTGCAACCTTTGCCTTCGGAGGGCAACGCTCTATCCAATTGAGCTACGCGGACAGCGCGCGAAGTGTAGCACACGCGTCGGCCCTACACTCGCCGCCCATGCGCGAGCCCGATGCGAACCTTGCCCCGCCCGAACAGCCGCGCGCGGCCTGCGGCGATCCGCCTACGGCAGCGTTTCCCATCGCCGCTCTGACCTTCCTCTGTTCGCTGGGCACAGGGATCCTCTGGAACGCGCTCTACTTCATCGCGGAGAGCGAGTACGGCTTCACGCAGGGCCAGAGCCTGCTCCTCGCGTTCCTGAACGGCGTGCTGTACACGGCGGTCGCTGTGTCCGCAGGCGTCTCGGTGC
>JBIKTI010000088.1:0-7872 GCA_044348205.1 Phycisphaerales bacterium
CGCGGCAAGGGCGCGGCGCGCTTTGTGCGCACTGTCGCGGGCACGGTCGGCGCGGGCGTCAGCTACGCGGTGGCCTCGATCGAGACTGAGCGGAAGTCGCGGCGCGCCATGCCGCCCTTCAAGACCTCGACCATGCAGATGGCCGCGTCGAGCGAGCTCGGCTTCTCGACCGACCGCACGATGCGCATCGCGCAGAACCTCTACGAGGGCATCGACATCGCAGGCGACCGCGTCGGCCTCATCACCTACATGCGAACCGACTCGACGCATGTCGCGGGCGAGGCGCTGCATGCGGCGCGCGACTTCATCAAGCGCGAGTTCGGCGAGCGCTACCTCCCCGAGAAGCCCAACTTCTTCGCGTCGTCGAAGGACGCGCAGGAGGCGCACGAGGCGATCCGGCCGACGGATCCGTTCCGCCGCCCCGAGAGCCTGCGCGGGGCGCTCACCGCGGAGCAGTACGCGCTGTACGAACTCATCTGGCGGCGCTTCGTCGCGTGCCAGATGGCGCCGAAGCAGTACGACCTCACCACCGTGCGCCTCGAGCGCAGCGACAGGAAGACGGGCGCCGTGGTGCGCGCGTCGGGAAGCGTGATCGTCTTCGACGGCTATCTCAGGCTCGTCGAGGACATCGTGGAGGACGACGCGGAGGCGACATTCCCGAAGCTCGACCGCGGGCAGGATCTCGCAGGCGTCTCGATCGACGCGCTGCAGCGCTTCAGCTCGCCGCCCTCGCGCTACTCGGAGGCGTCGCTCGTCAAGGAGCTCGAGTCGCGCGGCATCGGCCGACCGAGCACCTACGCGTCGATCGTGAACACCATCTCGCAGCGCGGGTATGTCGAGCAGAGGGCGCGGCGCTTCCACGCGACCGCGCTCGGCGAGGCGGTCGTCTCGCTCCTCGTCGGTGGGTTTCCCGTCCTCTTCGACTACGAGTACACGCGGCTGATGGAGGCGCGGCTCGACCGCGTCGAGGCGGACGAGGAGGACTGGCGCGCGATCCTCCGCGAGATCAAGGGCATGCTCGAGGGCGCGACGCTCGATGAGTCGTTCGCCCGCATGCGCGAGGTGCCGCTTTGGAAGTGGTCGAAGCACGCCTGCCCGAAGTGCGGCAAGCGCACCAAGCAGCGCGTGGGCGGCGGACGCTGGTTCCTCTCCTGCTCGGGCTACCCCGACTGCGAGTTCGCCTCGCGCCTGAACGACGAGGGCGAGCCCGTGAGCGACATGGCGCTCGACATGGTCTGCCCAGTCGACGGCTCCGCGATGGTCCTCCGCAGCGGAAAGTTCGGGAAGTACATCTCGAGCGTGAACTACCCCGAGGTGAAGTACGTCGTGCGCCTCGACAAGAAGGACCGCGTCGTGCTGCCCTCGGCGCCGCCCTACCAGGATCCGTCGGTCGTCTGCGAGAAGTGCGGCAAGGTGTGCAATCTCCGCACGGGCAAGCGCGGGCCGTGGCTTGGCTGCAGCGCGTTCCCCAAGTGCCGCGGCCGCGCAGACTGGAAGAAGCTCGACGAGGCGAAGCAGAAGGAGCTGCTCGCCGCGCTCGACAGGCACGCGTCGTCGAACGCGCCCGCGGAGCTGAAGCGCCGCGATGGATCCATGATCGAGGCGGGCACGCCAGTCGCCGACCTGATCCTCCCCGAGAGCGTCGTCACGCTGCCGCTCCATCCCGATGCGGATCGACCCGCGCCCGCCGGCGCCGCGACCGATCCGAAGTCGGGCGTGCTTGCGCCGTATCGCGCGGCGGAGATCATCGCCGCGCCCTTCGTCGCGGACCTCAGGCGGAAGCGCGCCTAGATTCTGCCCGACTCGGCCCGACGGCGCTCGCGTGGGCGAAATCGCACTCGCGCGACACCTCGGCGCGCGGCGCGTGCGTACCAACCGTGGCACCGCGCGTGTTCCGTGCGCGGCACGAATTGGTACCGTAGTTCCCCATGACAGACGCCCTCGGAAGCCCCGCGCGAGTCCCACCGGCCAACCCGCCAGCCGACTTGGGCGGCCTCGACGGACTGCGCGCAACGGGCGACGGAGACCCCGTCCTTGGCCTCGAGCGGCGGGCAGGCGACCTCTTTTCGGCGATGGTCGCGCGGCAGAGGATCCTCGACTCCGTTCGCAGCGAGATCGCCGCGCGGCGCGAGCAGGCCCGCATCGCGCACGACCGCACGCTCGCGACGATCCGCCAGGAGCGCTCGGACCAGCTCGAGCGGGTGCGCGCAGCCGCTGACTCCGCGATCGCGGCCGCAGAGGCCGAGGCGCTGTCGCGACGCGAGGAGACGGAAGGCGTCCGCGCGCGACGGCTCGCGGACTTCCAGCTTCGGCACGACGAGGACCTTGCCAAGCTCTCGCGCGGCCTCGAGGAGGCGCTGCTGATGGCGGAAGCCATGCGCGAGGCGGGCGAGGACTCCGAACGGCGCAAGGCGAGGGAGCTGCAGGACAGGCTCGCGCGCGCGATGACCGAGGCGGAGGAGCTCGAGCGCGAGGCCGCCGCCTACATCCGCTCGTGCAGGCTGCCGATTCCGCACCATGCGGAGGCGGTCGCCGCATCGGGTGATTCCGCGTCGGGCGATGCCGCGCGCGACGCAGAACCTGCGGGCGCGGAGGCAGAGATCGCGGCGCTCCTCGTGAAGGGCCGCGAGCATCTCGAGGACATGCGCTCGACGGGCGCGGCGCGCCTGATCTCGGGCGTCGCGCCGTTCGTCCTCGCCCCCGCGTTCGTGATCGGCGCGGGCGTGATCGGCGGCGCTGCGACGCTCTTCGACCCCGAGCGCTGGGCTCCGACCGCGGGTTTCTCGATGCTCGGCGCGTTCGTGCTGTCCGTCGCCACGCTTCTCGCGCTGCGGACCGTCGCCATGCGCGCGATGCGCCGCGTGTGGGCGCCGTTCCAGGCCGATCTCTCGGCGATCCGCGCTGCAAAGACCCGCACGGAGCGGGCGCACGCCGCGGCGCGCGAGGCCACGCTCTTCAGGCTCCGCGACATCGAGCGCGCGGAGGAAGCCGCGGCGCACCGCACCTACGACGACCCGATCGCGGAAGTCCCGCAGGCGCTTGACCGCCGCATCCGCCGCGCCGAGGAGGCCGCGACCAAGGAACTCGCCGCGATCGAGGCCACGCGCGTGGATGCTGTGCGCGTGGCGGCAGAGGACCGCGACGCGCGGTCCGCGGCCATCGAGCGCGATGCGGATGAGCGCGACCGCGCCGAACGGTCGCGCGCGGAGAAGGAGCGCACGGCCCTTGCGGACGAGGAGGAGGCGCGGCTCCGCGACGCGCGCCTCGAGTGGCTGAAGACCGCGAGGGAATCGCGCGATGCCTTCCTCGCGGCCGAGGAAATTGACCGCGCCGCGAGCCCTGCCCTCGCCGCGCTTGCAGCATCCGGCGCGCCGCTCGCCGGGCGAAGCGCACCTTGGTTCCGCTTCGGAACGCTGTCGGTCGAGCCGCGCGTCCTTCCTGGAGGCCTCCCGACCGCAGCCGACTTCGTTGTCGAGATGCCCGACAGGTTCACGCTGCCTGCCGCGCTCGGCTTCCCGAACAGGGGCAACCTCGTCGTCGAGACCACGCCCGAGTCGCGCGGCACGGCGCTTCGCGCGGTGCAGGCGCTGGTCACGCGGCTTCTCGTCTCCATTCCGCCTTCGAAGGTGCGCTTCACTTTCCTCGACCCCGTCGCGCTCGGTGAGAGCTTCGCGGCGTTCATGCACCTCGGCGACGAGTTCGAGCAGCTCGTGGGCGAGCGGATCTGGACGGATCCGCGTGCGATCGAGCAGCGCCTCGTCGACATCTCCGAGCACATGGAGACGGTGATCCAGAAGTACCTGCGCAACGAGTTCGAGGACATCGACGCCTACAACGCGGCCGCGGGCGAGATCGCAGAGCCCTACCGCTTCCTCGTGTGCGCCGACTTCCCCGCGAACTTCAGCGAGCAGGCCGCCGCGCGGATGCTCTCGATCCTGCGCGCGGGCCAGCGCTGCGGCGTGCATGTGATCCTCCTCCGCGACCGAAAGGCGGCGCTCCCCGACGGCATCGCGGCCGAGGAGATCGAGTCGAGCTGCCAGGTGCTGCGCGCGGACGAGTCGGGCAAGTCCTTCCGCTTCGCGCAGGGCCCCTGCGCGGGCCTCCCGCTCGCGCTCGACGCAGCGCTCGAGGACGACGCGCTGATCCCGCTCCTCTCGCGCATCGGGCGCGAGGCGCGGACCGCCGCGCGCGTCGAGGTGCCGTTCGACGCGATCGCGCCGGGGCCCGACGCGTTCTGGTCGCTCTCGAGCGCGCGCAACCTGCGCGTTCCCGTGGGTCGCGCGGGCGCGACGCGCCTCCAGCACTTCCTCCTCGGCGAGGGGACGAGCCAGCACGCGCTGATCGCGGGCAAGACGGGCTCGGGCAAGTCGACGCTGCTCCATGCGATCATCACCGGGATCGCCACCTGGTACTCGCCGAGCGAGGTCGAGCTCTGGCTCGTCGACTTCAAGAAGGGCGTCGAGTTCAAGACCTATGCCGAGCACGCGCTGCCGCACGCGCGCGCGGTCGCCATCGAGTCGGACCGCGAGTTCGGACTCTCCGTCCTCGAGGGCCTCGACGCGGAGCTCTCGCGGCGCGGCGAGCTCTTCCGCGAGGCGGGCGTTCAGGACATCGCGAGCTTCCGCAAGGCGCGCCCCGATGCGCGCATGCCGCGCGTTCTCCTCGTCATCGACGAGTTCCAGGAGTTCTTCCTCGACGACGACCGCGTCTCGCAGGGCGCGTCGATGCTTCTCGACCGCCTCGTGCGCCAGGGCCGCGCGTTCGGCATGCACGCACTCCTCGGCTCGCAGACGCTCGGTGGCGCGTATTCGCTGGCGCGAAGCACCATGGGCCAGATGGGCGTGCGCATCGCGCTCCAGTGCAACGAGGCCGACTCGCAGCTGATCCTCTCCGACGAGAACCTCGCTGCCCGGCTGCTCTCGCGGCCTGGCGAGGCGATCTACAACGATGCGGGCGGTCGCGTGGAGGGCAACTCGCCCTTCCAGGTCGCGTTCCTCCCCGACGAGAAGCGCGACCGCTGGCTCGGCGAGGCCGAGTCGCGCGCGCGCGGGGTCTACGACGCGCTGCCGCGGATCGTCTTCGAGGGCGATGCGCGCGCGCCGATGAAGCTGCACCCCGCGGTGCGCGGCGGCTTCGCGCCCGATCCGCGCGGCAATGTGCGGCTCTGGCTCGGCGAGGCGGTCGCGATCAAGGACCCGACCTGCGCGCGGCTTGCGCGCGCGGCGGGCGCGAATGTCGCCTGCATCTCGCCGCGCGACGACCAGGCGGTGTCCACCACTGCGGCGTTCCTTCTCTCGATCCATGCGGAATCGCCCGATGCGATCGTCGATGTGTTCGACGGCACGCCCGCGGATGCCCCCGAGCACGGCGCGCTCGAGCGTCTCGCGGCGGCGCGCGGCATCCGCGCGAACTTCGTGCCATATCGCGAGATCGAGTCGAAGCTGGCGGAGATCGCGCAGGATGTCACGGAACGCGCGGACCGCGCGGGCGCGCAGCGGCGCTTCGTCGTCATCCACCAGTTGCAGCGCTATCGCGCGCTCCGTCGCAACGAGGACGACTTCTCGTTCGGCGCAAGCGACGCGCCGCCGTCGCCCGACAAGCTTCTCGGCGGCATCGTGCGCGAGGGCCCCGTGTCGGGGGTCCATGTCGTCGTGATGTGCGACACGCTGGCGTCGCTCCAGCGGTCGTTCGACCGCAACGCCCTGCGCGAGTTCGACTGGAAGGTCCTCTTCCAGATCTCGCCCGCGGACTCGAGCACGCTCATCGACTCCCCCGCCGCGAGCCGCCTCGGCACGAACCGCGGCCTCCTCCACTCCGAGGAGCTCGGGGTGCTTGAGAAGTTCAGGCCGTATGTGATTTGAGCGGTCGCCGCTCAACTCGTGAGCAGCGCCTCGAGGCGTCTCTCGCTCGCGGGAAACGCCCTCGGGAGCTTCGGTGCGTGGCGGCTGATCTCGATCTCCTCGAACATGCGCCTGATCGCGTGGATCTCCGCGGCCGTGCGCCGAGGAGACGCGCACGCCTCCTCCACGCGCTCGCGCCACGGCGCCAGCTCGTCGTCGACCGCACGGTCGCGCGCAGGCCCGGCCTCGCGCAGCCGCTCGAGCCTCGCCACCAGCATCTGCGCCAGGCGCAGCCGCTGCGAAAGCTCGTCCTGGTCCGCCCGTGCGATCGCCTCGACGCAGTCTCCGACGATCACGCAGAGACGCGCCCCGACGCGCGCCTTCGGCTCGCCCGACGGATCGGCGCGCACTCCGCGCGTCTGCGCATCGATGTCCTCCGCCGCGAGAAGAAGCGCATGCACGGTGCGCACGATGCGCGAGACGCGCTCGAAGAGACCGCGCTCGGCGCGGCGCACGACGGCGAGCATCGACTGCGCGTCGCGCGGGGGCGACTCGGCCTCGGCGACGGCCTGCGCCGCGACGGCGCGCGCCACGAACCCAACCGCATCATCGACCCCGCGCAGGCCAAGCAGCGCGTGCAGCTCCTCGCAGAGCGCGTCGTAGGCGACATGGTGCTCGATCGCGCCGCGCAGCTCCGCAGCGACGAAGCCCGCGACGGCCGCGCCATGCTCGCGGCGCGCCGCTTCCCGCCGCTCGAGGACCCGCAACGCGACCTTCGTGCCCTCGCGCACGAGCGCTGGAAACCCGACAAGCGAGATTCCCGCCCGCGAATAGGCGATCTCCGCGGGAATCGCGTCGTCGGGCATCGCCTCGACCTCGTCCCGCTCGAGCCTTGCGACTGGATCCGTCGCCCGGTCGATCGAGCTGCGCAGCCTGTCGCGCGAGAGCGTGCCGAACCTCGCCTGCAGCGCGACGAGGTCGCGCCCGGCCCCGAGGACGGAACCATCCGCATCGAGCACCTCGAAGCGCATCGCAAGGTGCGGCGCTAGGAGCTCCGTGCGGAAATCCTCGGGCTTCACCTCAGCCTGCGCGATGGGCGCAAGGTGCCGCGCGAGCGCGCGTCGCAGTGAACCCACGCGGAACGGCACCGCCTCGACGGCGCCTTGGACGACCTCCTCGATCGGGAAGAGCCGCACCCTCAGGTGCTTCGGGAGCGTGCGGATGAGCGCCTCGACCTTCTCCGCAAAGAGCCCGGGCACCATCCACTCGAAGGGATCCGCCGCGACGAGCGCGAGCGCCTCCAACGGGATGCGCGCCGTGACGCCGTCTCCAGCGTCCTCGAGGTCGTGCGCATAGGCGAGCGGCACGGCCAGCGCGTCGAGCCGCAGCGATTCGGGGAAGTCCGAGTCGCGCACGCGCGTCGCGTCGTCGCGCAGGAGATCGGACTCGCGCATGACGAGATGCGCGGGCTCCTGCGCCTCGACCTTCCTGCGCCACGACTCGAACGACGGCGTCGAGTGGACATGGGAGGGCACACGACGGTCGTAGAAGGCGAACGCCGCCTCCTCCTCGAGGAGCAGGCCCCTGCGGCGCCCGCGCGCCTCCTCGCGCTCGAGCGCCTCGCGCAGCGACTTGTTCGCCGCCAGAAACGCGCCTTGGGTGCGCGCGCGACATCCAACGAGCCCTTCCTGGATGAAGACATGCCGCGCCGCGACGGGGTCGACGGGCCCGAACGGCACGCGCCGCTTCGGGACAAGCACCAGCTCGCCGAAGCTCGTGCGCTCCCACGCCGCCACCTGCCCAGTCTCCTCGACGAAATGCGGCTCGAACTGGCTTCTCTTGCAGAGGTGCGGCGCCACGCGCACGATCCAATCCGGCTGGATGCGGGCGCAGATCCGCGCATAGCGGCGCGTGGTCTCGACGATCTCGGCGGCCACGATCCAGTTCGGCGTGCGCCGCGCGAGCGTGCTCGACGGATGCACGGCGAACACAGCGCCGGTCGGTCCCCGATACTCGCTCTTCTCCGTCTTCT
>JBIKTI010000471.1:0-2566 GCA_044348205.1 Phycisphaerales bacterium
GACCGCGTAGGCGCCCTGCAGCGCCTCGTCGAAGTGCTCGGGCAGACTGCCCGCGGCGGGCGGAACCACACCGGCGTCGGGCCGGGATCCCGCCCCGCGGTCGAGTGCGCCGTCCGCGATCATCGTCCCGCCTGCGCCGCCTTCACGCAGCGATTCAGCGGTCGGGCGCGTGGCGAGATAGAGAACGACGGCGGAAAGCACGACCATCGAGAGCGCGGCCGCGAACGCCAAGGGCCGCGCAGCGCGCGGAATCCGCGCAAGTGGCCCGAGGATGCTGCGTCTTCGCGGGTGCAGATCCCGGCGTGCGGCGACCGGCGCCACCTCCGCCAGACCGAGCGGCCGCTGCAGGTCGCTCGCCGCGAAGATCCGATCAAGCCCGTCCGCCCCGAGCCGCCGCGACGCATCGTCGCCCGCCCGGTCGAGAAGCCGCGCCACGCCGCGCAGTTCCCGCGGCACGCCACCGCTTCCGCGGCGACCGTCGTCCGAAGGCTGGGGTTGTGGTGCGTGCTCGTTCATCGCGTGCTCTCTCTCAACCCGTCTCTCCAACCACCCACCCTCTTACGGAGGGAAACGCCTAGCCCGCCGCGAGATTGCCGAGCGCGCGCGAACTTGGCGCGCGCTCGTCGCGGCCGCCCGCGGTTCTCGGCGGGTGCCTGCCTCCCGGCCGCCTGCGACGCCCTCATCGCTCCTCCTCGACATCGAGCCCCTCGACTCCCATCTCCTCGAGAATCGCCCGCAACTTGCGCAAGGCCCTGTGATGACGCGCCAGCAGGGTTCCGATGGGTTCCTCAAAGTAGTCTGATAAAGCCTTGAAGCTCAGGCCACCGATGTGGCGGAGGTCGAGGATCTCCCGATCACCCGCCCCGAGCCTGTCCATGGCCCTCCGCAGGAGCTCGCGCACTTCGTCCGCGGCGCCCCGCGACCCGCGGCCCCCACGGACGGCCCGTGCATCGAGCACCTCGTCGCCGACGGCCCGCGCCTGCCGCGCGCGCCTGCGCATCTCGTCGCGCAGGCGGTTCGTCGCGATGCGGAAGATCCACGCCTCGAAGCGGCCGCTCTCGACATAGCTCTCGATCTTCGCGGCGACCGTGCAGAAGACAGACTGCGTGATCTCCTCCGCGAGTTCGCCGTCGCGGCACAGCGAGACGAGAAGGCCATGCACGCGCGGCGCAATCGCAGCCACGACCTCGCGCCACGCGTCGGAGTCGCCCGCGGCCGCGCGGGCGAGCGCCGCCTTGAGCGCAGAGTCTCGCGCGGCCTGTGCCGCATCCGCGGGCGCGTCGGCCCTGGTCGGGTCCGCCTCGGGCGGGTCGAGATCGTGTCGGCTCTGCTCCGTCATGCGTCGCGCGCGGACGCGCGCACCGTAACGCCTTTCGCGCGCCGCGATTGCCTGCGCCCGACCGCCGCTCCAGTCGAGGCGACCGCCCCGCGGAGAGGACTACATCGGCAGATCGTCGAGGTCCCTCGACGGCTGCGCCGCCGCACGCGGCCGCGTCGGCGCAGCGAGGCTCCGTTGCGCGCCCTCGGGCGGCGCGTTGTAGGACTGGTTGCGGAACCGAGTCGTGTTGCCGTCCCACACGAGATGCACCGTGCCGGTCGGTCCGTTGCGCTGCTTGGCGAGGATCACCTCTGCGGTGCCGACCTTGTCGGGGTTCTCGTCGGCCCAGTTCGGATCGGCCTTGTGGTAGTACTCCTCGCGGTGAAGCATCATCACCACGTCGGCGTCCTGCTCGATCGAGCCTGATTCACGGAGGTCGCTCATGCGCGGCCGATGGCCTTCGCGCTGCTCCGCCGCGCGGTTCAGCTGCGAGAGGCACAGGACGGGCACATCGAGCTCGCGCGCCATCGCCTTGATGCCGCGCGAGATCTCGCTGACCTCGAGCTGGCGGCTCTCGACGCGCGTGCCCGAGCTCATGAGCTGCAGGTAGTCGATCGCGATGAAGCCGATCCCGTGGCGCTCCTTGAGGCGCCGCGCCTTCGACCGCATCGCGAGAAGCGACAGGCCGGGCGTGTCGTCGATGTAGATCGGCAGCTTCGCCACCTCGCCGCACGCCGCGAAGAGCCGGGTGAAGTCGTCCTTCCCGAGCATGTGCTTGCGCATCTTCTGGCTGTCGATTCGGCCGAGCGCGCACAGCATGCGCTGGATGAGCTGCTGCTTGCCCATCTCGAGGCTGAACATCACGCTCGGCACGCCGAGCTGCGCGACCTGCTCGAGCAGGTTCAGCGCGAGCGCCGTCTTTCCCATCGACGGGCGCGCCGCGAGGATGAGCATCTCGCCCCTCTGCAGGCCATTGGTCATCTCGTCGAGCTCGTTGAAGCCCGTGCGGACGCCCATGAACCCGCGCCCCTCGCTCTCCTCGATCAGGCGCATCGTCTCGTTGACGAGCTCGTGCGCCGTCGCGACCGAGCCAGTCTCGCGCTTCTGCGCGATGCGGAAGATCTTCTGCTCCGCGCTCTCGAGCACGCTCTGCGCGGGAATGCGCGACGCATGCGCCTCCTCGAGAATCTCGCCCGCTGCGCCGATCAGCTCGCGGATCACGGCCTTCTCGCGCACGATGCGCGCCCA
>JBIKTI010000006.1:0-22436 GCA_044348205.1 Phycisphaerales bacterium
GCGCGCGTGAAGCAGGAGGCGCCCGCAGCGGAGGGCGCCTCGGAGCCCGCCACAGAGGGCTCCGGCGCGTCGCGCTGACGCGCCTGCCCGAACGCAGCCTCCGCCAAGCCTCGATCGCGCTGCGCGGATTCCGCGACCACCACGATGACAAGCACCGATTTCACCGCCAGGGTGTCGCAGTTCGGCGGACGCCACTCGGCGCGGCTCGCCGAGGTGCCTGTCCTCGTGGCTCCGTCGATTCTCTCAGCCGATTTCGCGCGTCTCGGCGAGGAGTGCAGCGCGGCGCTCGCGGCCGGGGGCGACCTCCTCCATGTCGATGTGATGGACGGCCACTTCGTCCCGAACCTCTCGATGGGCCCCGCCGTCTGCGACGCCGTGCATCGCGCGCTCCCCGAGGCGGCGCTCGATGTCCACCTGATGGTCACCGACCCGGCCGCCTACATCGAGCCTTTCGCAAAGGCGGGCGCCTCGCACATCACCTTCCACGCGGAGGTGGTCGCGGACCCCATCCCGCTCATCGCGCGGATCCGCGGCCTCGGCATGTCCGCGGGGCTCGCCATCAACCCGAACACGCCCGTGGAGGCGCTGTTTCCGTGGCTCGGCTCGATCGACCTCGCGCTCGTGATGAGCGTGCATCCGGGCTTCAGCGGCCAGTCGTTCATCGCGTCGGTGCTGCCGAAGGTGCGCGCGATCCGCGAGCGCGCGGGCCATGGCCTGCGCATCCAGATGGATGGCGGCGTCTCTTCGGACAGCGCGCCCGCGTGCCGCGCGCACGGGTGCGACCTCCTGGTCGCCGCGAGCGCGATCTTCGGGAAGCGCGACTACGCGTCCGCGATACAATCCCTCCGTGCCTGAATCGACCTGGACGCAGACCGACCTCGCAGAGGCGCCCGCCAAGAAGGGCGTTCCCGAAGGCCTTTGGATGCAGTGCCCCGCCTGCGGGGAGACGCTCTTCAAGAAGGCCGTCGAGGCGAATCTCTGGGTGTGCCCGCGCTGCCAGCACCACATGCGGCTGAGCGCGCGGCAGCGCGTGGAGCAACTGCTCGACCCTGGCACCTTCGAGAGCTTCGACGATGGGCTCGTGGCGGTCGATCCGCTCAAGTTCGTCGACTCGAAGCCCTATCTCGCCCGACTCGCCGACACCAAGCGCAGGACGGGCGAGCGCGACGCGCTTCTCTCGGGCTTCGGCTTCGTGAAGGGCCGCCGCGTCGTGGTCGCCGTCATGGACTTCACCTTCCTCGGCGGATCGATGGGCTCCGTCGTCGGCGAGAAGATCACGCGCGCCATCGAGCGCGGCATCGACCACAATCTCCCCGTCGTGACGGTGAGCTGCTCTGGCGGAGCCCGCATGCACGAGTCGGGCTTCTCGCTCATGCAGATGGCGAAGACGAGCGCGGCGCTTGCGCGGCTCGACGAGGCCAAGGGGCTCTTCATCTCCGTCCTCGCCGACCCGACCACGGGCGGCGTCACAGCGAGCTTCGCGATGCTCGGCGATGTGATCTTCGCCGAGCCGAAGGCGCTGATCGGCTTCGCAGGCCCGCGCGTCATCAAGCAGACGATCAGGCAGGACCTCCCCGAGGGCTTCCAGACCTCCGAGTTCCTCCTCGACGCTGGCTTCGTCGACAGGATCGTCCACCGCAAGGACCTCCGCTCCGAGATCGGCCGCGTGATCGACTATGCGGGGCGCTGAGCGCCTGCGGACATCGGGCACGGCGCGCGCCGACGCACGGCGGACCTTTCTCGCCGCCGCCGCTGCGCTCGCCGCATTCGCGTTCTCCTTTCCGATCTCCGAGGGCGCCGTCGGCGGCTGGCCGCTCGCCTTCGTCTGGCCCGCGCTCCTCGGGCTCGCAGCGTGGGTCGCCCCGTCCGCCCGCGTCCTCGCGACCGCCGTCTTCGTCCCGTCCTTCCTCGCGTTCCTCGCGCTCCAGTGGTGGATGCGCGAGATCACGGCGCTCGGGATGCCGTTCCTCGTCGCCTATCTCGCGCTGTGGATGACGGGCCTCGCGCTCCTCGTGCAGCGGCTCTCGGCGCGCGCGCCGCAGGGGTCGACCGCGATACGCGTTCCGTTCTCGCTCTCGCTGCCCATCGCGCTCGTCGCGGTCGAGTTCCTGCGCGGCGACCTCGTCTGCACCGGATACGCGTGGTTCTTCGCAGCGCATCCGCTCGTCGAGTGGCAGCTCTTCGCGCAGAGCGCCTCGCTCGGAGGCGGCTGGCTCGTCTCAGGCCTCGTCGCGCTCGTCGGCGGCGCGCTTCTCGACCTTGCGTTCGCGCGCGGAGGTCGTCGGGTGGTCGCGCCGCTTGCGGCGGGAGCCGTGCTCGCGGCCTCGCTTGCATATGGCGCGGTTCGCCTCGCGGATCCTCCCCCGTCGGCCGTGCGCCCGCCCATCGCTGTGCTGCTCGTCCAGACCAACCTGCCGATGTCGAACAAGCTCTCGTGGGCGCCCGAGGAGCAGGTCGAGGACTTCCTCGACTTCGCCAACCTCACGCTCGACGGCGTCGAACGCGCGCGTCGCGCCTCCGAGCGCGTCGACCTCGCGGTCTGGCCCGAGACGATGGTGCCCGGGTTCGGGCTCGAGCCCGAATCGCTGGCGACCCTCGTCGAGCGGAGGCTCTTCCCGCTCGACCGATTCGACCTCTCTCTTCGCGCGCTCTCGCGCCAGATCGACGCGCCGCTCCTCGTCGGCTCGGCCGCGTTCCTCGGGCTTCGCGTCGAGGAGAACCGCTTCGCCTGGGACAGGCAGTTCAACAGCGCCTACCTCGTCGACGGCGAGGGCAGGCGCGGCCGCACCGACAAGATCTTCCTCACGCCCTTCGGCGAGACGATGCCGATCATCTCGAACTGGGACTGGCTCGAGGAGCGGCTGCTCGCGCTCGGCGCGGACGGCATGACATTCGACCTCGACACGGCCGAGCGCCCCGAGCGGTTCTCGGTGCAGAGCGAGGGCGGCGAGGTGCGCGTCGGTGTCCCGATCTGCTTCGAGATCACGGCTCCGTGGGCCTCGCGGCGCATCGCCTTCGAACGGGGCGAGAGGGCCGCGGGAGTGCTCGTCAACATCTCGAACGACGGGTGGTTCGGCCCGTCCGACGCTGGTCGGCGGCAGCACCTGCAGGTGTCCCAGCTCAGGGCCATCGAACTTGACACTCCCGTGGTCCGCTCCGCCAACACGGGGATCTCGGCCGCGATCGACGCCCGCGGGCGGGTCCTCGCCCGTCTCCCCGCCAGGGCGGGCGACGCGCTGCGCGTGTCCGTGACGCCGAGTTCAACCGTCCCGCTCGCCGCGCGCATCGGCGACCTCGTGGCCTGGGCCGCCGTCGCCG
This sequence comes from Phycisphaerales bacterium, assembly GCA_044348205.1. Taxonomy (GTDB): domain Bacteria; phylum Planctomycetota; class Phycisphaerae; order Phycisphaerales; family SM1A02; genus QWPT01. The sequence continues at coordinate 3,319 of JBIKTI010000006.1, forward strand.
CAGCGTGCGGGCTCCTCTTCGCCACGCGTTCACGAACAGGCTGAACCTCGCGGTGCGGGGCCGCGAACGGCCCATCGCACGGGAATTGAACCGATTGCCCGTCCACAGCCGATGACCCGCCCACGGGCGGAGCCCGAGCCTGCAAGGCATGGAGGCCAAATGAAGAGAGCGAACTCCCACCAGACGAATCGTCCGACGAATGCAGGGATGCGGTGCGCCGAACCGGCGCGCGTCAGCGAGGATCGGCCTTCGGCTCTCGTCAGCAAGGATCGGCCTTCGGCTCTTGTCAGCAAGGCTCGGCCTTCGGCTCTTGCGGTCGCTGCGGCCGCCGTCCTCATCTCCTCGTCAGGGTGCATGAAGGCCTACGACCCCGCGACGGCGCGGAGCGAGTTCAGCTCGAAGGAGCGATCGATGAAGAACGGGACCAGCGAGCGCCTTGTCGGCGGGGGCGCTGCAGAGGATGGTCGCCGCCAGACGGAACCCGTCGCGCGGGAGGCCGCGTCCGTCTCGCGCGAGCCCATGGTATTCAGCGAGGTGTCGTTCGACACGCTGCCCGCCGCGCGGCTCGATGCGGCGCCAAGCCTCTCGGAGCGCTCCGCTGCGGCGGATGTCCTTCGCGCCGCCGCGCGCAGCAACTGGGCCGCCCTGCGCGCGAATGCGCTCGAGGCGGCCGCTTCGAATCCCTCGCTCCTCGCGGAACTCGCGCCGCGCGGACTCGTCGACGAGAACAGGGGCGTGCGGTTCGTCGCATGCATGGCGATCGCGCGCGCGCAGGACCGCGACCTCTCGCTTCTCGTGCGCCCGTTGCTCCAGGACGACAGCGCATCGGTCCGCGCGGCCGCCATGCTGGCGCTCGCACGAACGGGCAACAGCGTCGATTTCTCGCCGCTCGCAGCCATGCTCTCCGAGAACGACGCCGAGATCCGCGGCAACGCCTATCTGATCCTCGGCGAACTCGGAAACCGCAGCGCCGTGCCGCTCATCCGCGAGTCGCTCGGCCGCGGCATGCGCCTCGTCAACCCCGTGCGCGCGCGCCTCGTCGACCTCGCGGCGGCCGAGGCGCTCGTCAAGCTCGGCGACGAGCGCGAGATCGAGCCGATCCGCGCAGCGCTCTTCGCGCCACCCGAGCAGGCTGAACTCACCGTGGTCGCCTGCGAGGCGATCGGAAGACTGCGCGACGAGGTCTCTCGACCGATGCTCGAGCGCCTTGTCTCTGTCGGCGGCGATGCGCAGCGCTCGCCCGAGATCCGCCTCGCTGCGGTGAAGGCGCTTGTCGCGCTCGGCGGCGCTTCCCCCATGGCGCTCTCGATCTCCCGCGAGGCCATCTCGAGCCCAGACGCTCGGATCCGGAGCCAGGCTGCGGGGGTTCTTGGGGCGCTTCGCCTGCCCGAGGCCTACGACCTGCTCGCGGGCCTGATCCGCGATGCGGACCCGACGGTGCAGGTGTCCGCTGCCGCAGGCATCGAATCCGCGGAATGACCTCGTTTCCCCGACGAAACCACGCGGTTTCCCGCGCAGCGGGCGGGGGGGTGGCCCCATGACCTCGCATGACCTCGCATGCCCGCCCATGACCCCGCGCCCAGTCGCGCCGCCGCAAAGACGCTCGCAAGGGCGGCGGAGGGGGAAGGGTGCTTTCGCTCGGAATCGCACCAATCAACTCTCAGGCCGATTGACACCTCTTGGGGGTGGCGTTACAAAACTCGACCTGCGCACTGTTCCTCCTCGGAGTGACCGAGCAACAGGCGCAGGCATTCGGACGAACCGTGTGGAGCACGGTCGTCCGGAACAGTCGTGGTTCCTCGGACCTCGGATTCGCGGCGCATGGCCGCGAGACGGCGCGACGAGGGGTTGCGCCTGCGGCAAACAATCCTCAAGGAAATCTCCGTGCACATCCTGACCAAGATCTTCGTCGTTCTCGTTGCGCTCCTGACCGTGGCGATCGTGCCGCTCGTGGCCGTGAACGCGACGAACGAGGCGTCGTTCCAGAAGAAGTTCAAGGATGCCCAGAGCGGCCAGCGCGCCGCCGAGGCGTCGCTCGAGAGCTCGCGCGCAGCGTGGATCGCTGCCCAGCAGAAGATCGAGGCCGATCTTCGTCTCGAGCAGACCCGTGTGGCCGACCTGCAGAAGCAGCTCGACTCGCGCTCGGCCGAGCTCCGCAAGGCCGCACAGGACCTCGCGGGCGCGAAGGCCGCGCAGGCCTCTGTCGCCGCGAGCCTCGAGACGATGGCCCAGAACGGCAAGGCCAGCACCGAACTGACCGACACGCTCGTCGCAGAGCTCCGCTCGCTGCGCACCCGCACCATGGAGGCGGAGACCCGCCTCGTCGAAGTGCAGGAGGCCTACGACGCCTCGCAGTCGAGCCTCGAGGTCGCCGATGCAGCCCGCCGCGCCCTCCAGGAGGAGGTCAAGCGCCTCGCCGACGAGAAGGACAGCGCGGTCGCCACGATCGCGGAGTATGTCGCCTCTGTCGGTGAACTGCCCCGCGCCCGTGCAGGCGCCGTCGGTGACGGCACCCGCGTCGTCGCCGCCAAGAATCTCTCTGCCACGATCATCAATGTCCGTCGTGAAGGCTCCGCGCCTCTCGCAGAGATCAACGCCGGCTCGCGCGATGGCGTTCGTGCTGGCTGGACCCTCGCCATCGGCGACGGCAGCACCTTCGTTGCGAATCTCCGCATCACCGAGGTCGATGTCAACCGCGCCGTCGGCGTCATCGAGCTCGAGGACGCCGCGACCCGCGGCGCCGTGCAGGTTGGTCAGCGCGCCATCGCCCGCGCGGGCGAGTGATCCTCGCAGCCGTTCCGCGCAGGGTTCCGTTCCGTCGGTGACAGTCCGCCAGTCTGGTCGAGGTCGAATTCATGGCAAAGGCAACCACCCGTAGCAGCGAGATGACCGTGTACACCGTTCTGCTGGTCGTCTCGGCGCTGGCCCTCGTCGTGGGTCTGGCGGTCGTCGCGAGTGCGAACATGGAGCAGGCGAAGACCGCGGGAAACCCGGGTTCGCCGCTGACGGTCGTTCGCTGAGCCGAATCTGAAGAGTTCGCCTCGCAGCGCAGGCGTTCCAGAGCGCGATCGCTCTCGCCCGCAGCGCATCTCTCCTCGGGGGGGCGCGTTTCCGTTCTTCGTGCTACGCTCTTGACCCGCGTGGGTGGCGGTGCTTCGTCAGCCTCCTCCGCTCCGAGCGCGCCGCTGCGCCTGCGGGCATGGCCCGCGGGGCGCTGCAGAGAAGGGACCGTACCGTGATCTTCGACAAGCTTCTCAGCTGGTTCAGCGTCGATATGGGCATCGACCTCGGCACCTGCAACACGCTTGTGTGCGTGCGCGGGGAAGGGATCGTGCTGAACGAGCCGTCCGTGGTCGCCGTGCGCAAGGGGACCAACCAGGTGCTCCTGAACGGCACGGCCGTCGGAACCAAGGCGAAGGAGATGCTTGGCAAGACGCCCGGCACCATCAGCGCCATCCGTCCGATGAAGGACGGCGTCATCTCCGACTTCGATGTCACGGAGGCGATGCTCGCCTACTTCATCCGCAAGGTCTCGGGCAAGAGCCGCCTTTTCGCGCCCCGCGTGGTCATCGCGGTTCCGTCGGGAATCACGGCGGTCGAGCGCAAGGCCGTGTTCGACAGCGCGGCGCGAGCGGGCGCGCGCAAGGTCTACCTGATCGAGGAGCCGATGGCGGCGGCGATGGGCGCAGGCCTACCTGTCGGTGAGCCGACCGCGAGCATGATCGTCGACATCGGCGGCGGCACCACGGATGTCGCCATCATCAGCCTCGGCGGCATGGTCACTTGCGAGGCGCTTCGCGTCGCGGGCGATGAGTTCGACGAGGCGATCATCGGGCACATGAAGAAGAGCTACGGCCTGACGATCGGCGAGCAGACGGCCGAGCGCATCAAGATCGAGATCGGAAGCGCGAAGAAGCTCGACAAGGAGCTGACGCTCGATGTCCGCGGCCGCGACATGGTCTCGGGTCTTCCGCGCAAGGTCGTCGTCGGCAGCGAGGAGATCCGCGAGGCGCTCCTCGAGCCCGTCTCGCAGATCGTCGAGGTCGTGCTGCACACCCTCGAGAACGCAGAGGCGGAACTCAGCGCCGATCTCGTCGACAACGGCATCGTGCTCGCGGGCGGCGGTGCGCTGCTTCGCGGAATTGGCGATGTCATCGAGGAGCGCACTGGGCTTTCAGTCCGCATCGCGGACGACCCGCTTACTTGCGTGGCGCGCGGCACCGCGATCTACCTCGAGAACCTCGAGGAGTGGCGTGCGACCATGGACAGCGACTCGGACGACTCCTGACGCATCATGCAGGCACCACGAATCATCCGCTTCCTCTCAGGCAGGCGGCTTGACTGGTCGCTGGCGGCGCTCGCGCTGGCGGCGTCGCTTGCACCTGTGGCGGCGCTCCGCCCGTGGACTGCCGATCTCGCGCGGCTCGTCTCCGTGCCGCTCGCGCCCGTGAGCCATCTCGGCGTCTTCCTTCGCGCACGCGTGCGGCCCGAGCAGGCAGCGTTCGATCCCCGTGCGCCCGAGACGCTCGGGCTCGAGCAGGAGGTGCGGCAGTTCCGCACGCTCTACGAGCAGGCGCGACTCGAGAACGAACGCCTCGAGCGTTCGCTCGCGGCGCTTGCCGCCGTTCGCGCGCGACTCGACGGCACGGGGCAGAGGCTCGCGGAGGCGTCCGTCGTGGGAATGGACGCGAGCCGTCGCGATGGGGCCGCGCGAATCAACGCGGGAACTCGTCACGGCCTCCGCGCGGGGTCCGTCGCGCTCGTCTCGGGAGACATCCTCGTCGGCGTGGTCGGCCAGGACATCGGCGCGCTCTCCGCGTCACTGATTCCTGTGGCGAAGCTGCCGAGCCTCGGCGTGCGGCTCTACCCGCCGCAGGGGAGCGACCCGTCGACGCCGCTCTCCACCTATCCAGGGGCGATGCTGAAGCCGACCGCGCGCGGCACCTGGACCGCCGATGTGGCGAGCACGCAGCCGCTCTCGATCGGAATGGTCGCGCGCCTCGCGGACGACCGCTTCGGGCGCACTGCGCTCGGCGCACGCGTCGGCACCATCGTCGCCATCGAGCCGATCGAGAAGGCGCCGCTTGCGCGCAGGGTCGAGATCGCGCCGCTTGCCGCGCTCGGTGACTTCGCGACCGTGATCGTCGTCGTCGAAAGCGGGGAGCCCGAGTGAGGTGGTCCGTCTACATCGCGGCCATGCTGGTCGCAGCAGCGTTCGACGCAAGCTTCGGCGCGGTCCTCGCCGTCGGAGACCTGCGAGGCCACCTGCTGCCCTCGGTCGTCGTCTTCGCGCTTCTCTCTGCGCCTCGCAGAGTCGGCGTACGGCTGGCCATGCTCGCTGGCCTCGTGGCGGATCTCCTCGCGCCGATCGTCGTCGCGCAGGCAGCGGCCGTCGATGGTGGCGCAGAGACGGCGGAACTCCTCGTGGTCCCGGGGCCACGCGTCCTTGGGTTCGCCTTTGGCGCCCTCGCTGTGCTTCCGCTGCGCGGACTTCTCTCTCGGCAGAACCCGCTCTCCTCCGCAGCCGCCACGCTCGTCTTCTCGATGCTCGCGGCCGTGGCGTTCGTCGCGATCTACATCGTGAGGGGATGGATTCTCGATGGCGGAACGCCATGGTGGCCTGGGACGGGCGGCGCCGAGGTCCTTCGGCGTGCACTCGGCGCGGCAGGTGACGCCATCCTCGCGCTCCCCGCGATGTGGGTCCTCGCCCGCACGCGCCAGTGGTGGGGCTTCACGGTCATGACCCGTGTCTCTCCCGGCCTCGCTCGCCAGGGCGGCATGCACGCGGGGTGAGGGCCGCGCGGGGCGTTACAGTGCGGGCATGACGGCAGAGAGCCCCCGTACGATCCGCTTCATCGACGACGGCCGCGGATCCTTTGGCCCGCTCACGGACCTGCGGCCCGTGCACGACCTCCGCTGTGGGCTCTGCTCGATCGCGGGTCGCATCGAGCGGGCCTGTCGCGCCGCCGTTTCCACGCCCGGCCGCGGCACGCTCGTCGTGCATGCAAGGCTTCTTTCGCTTGGTTCGCTTGGCGCAATCGCGCCTGGTGAGCGCCGCGTCGCCTCCGACGGCACATTTGTCGCGGCATTCGCAGCAGACGACCTCGACGACGCGTCCTCGCGCGCCGTGGCGGCCGCTCGGGCGCAGCCGTCCGACTCGCAGGTCGCTGCCGAGTTCGCGGACACCCCGTGGGCGATCACCTCCCGCATCGATCGCACGCTTGCGGAGGATCTCGCCGTCGCCGCACCAGGCGAGCGGCGGGCGCTGCGGGCGGAAGAGGGGGTCGTCGTCGGTGACCACCCCGTCTTCATCGATCCGACAGCGACGCTCGGCCCATGCTGCGTGATCGACGCGTCCAAGGGGCCCGTCGTCGTCGGCGCGCGCGCCGTTGTGCGCCCGCTCGCCGTCCTCGTCGGGCCATGCATCGTCTGCGAAGGCTCGATCGTGGCAGAGCACGCGCGGCTCAAGGCATCGACCGTCATCGGTCCGCGCTGCCGCGTCGGCGGAGAGATCGGAGGCACGATCTTCCAGGGTTCCTCGAACAAGGCGCACGACGGCCATCTCGGCGACAGCTTCGTCGGCGAGTGGGTCAACATCGGCGCGGGAAGCGACAACTCGAATCTGCTGAACACCTACGGCGAGGTGATCGTGCGTCTCGAGGCCGATTCGGGCCTCGTGCGCACTGGACGCCAGTTCTGGGGCAGCGTCATCGGCGACCACGCGAAGCTGGCGATCGGCACGCGCCTCATGACGGGAACCACCATCGGAACAGGCGCGATGATCGCGCTCTCTCGCCCGCCCGCCACGCTTGTGCCGCGCTTCGCCTGGCTCACCGATGGCGCGGACGGCCCGAAGAGCTTCCGCTTCGACAAGTTCATGGAGACGGCCCGCGCCATGATGTCGCGGCGCGGCGAGGCGCCCACGCCCGAGATCGAGGCGCGGCTGCGCGAGCTGCACGCGCGGGCCACGGGGCAGTGACCGCAGGATCCTCGAAGGAGAACGCATGAGCGGTCCCGTCATCACGAAGCCCACGCCACCCGGGGCGCACGCCGCGATCATCGATGGGCATGCGCAGTTCTTCCGCGCGTACTACGCGATCCGCGGCGGCCTCTCGAGCCCCGTCACGGGCGAGCCGACCAACCTCGTCTTCGGGTTCCTGTCCACGCTGTTCGCCTACATCCGCGCCCAGAAGCCGACGGAACTCGTCGTCGTCATCGACGCAGCGGGCGACACCGAGACCTTCCGCTCCGAGATCTACCCCGAGTACAAGGCGCACCGCGACCCCGCGCCCGAGGACTTCCACCCGCAGGTCGAGCGCTGCCTCGAGGCGCTGCGCCTGATGGGGATTCCCGTGCTTGCGATCGAGCGGGTGGAGGCCGACGATGTGATCGCCACGCTCGTCGAGCGGCTGCGAGCCGCCGATGGATCGCGACGAATCCGCATGGTGAGCCGCGACAAGGACCTCGCGCAGCTCGTCGACGGCCGCACGACGCTGTTCGACCCGCATCGGAACGCCGATGTCGGGCTCGAGGAGCTGTTCGACTCGAAGGGCGTGCGTCCCGACCAGGTGGTCGACCTCCTCGCCCTGATGGGAGACACGGCCGACAATGTGCCCGGCGTTCCCGGGATCGGCCCGAAGACCGCGGCGGCGCTCCTCGCGGAGCACGGGTCGATCGAGGGCATCTACTCGAACCTCGGCGCCATCAAGGGAAAGCGCGGAGAGACGCTCGCAGCGAGCCGCGAACTCGTCGATCTCTCGCGGCGGCTCGTGACGCTCAAGCGCGACTGCGAGCTTCCCTTCCAGGAGTCCGACGCCGCGTTCGACCGAGCGCGGTGCGACTTGCCCGCGCTGCTCGAACTCCTGCGCGTGCTTGGATTCCAGCGACTCCGCGGCGAGGCGCAGGAGATCTTCGGCGATGGCGCAGCGACCGAGCCCGCCTCCGAGGACGAGACTGCACCTCAGGCGTCGTCCGCGCGCGTTGGCGCACGGGGACGACGCGGACCTGCGCCGAGGGACGAGCGGGCAGCGCCCTCGCTCTTCGCCGAGCCGACGGCGATGTCCGTGAAGCCAGCGGAGCCGGCAGCGGCCGCGCCGCGACACGAGGCAGCGAGCTTCGGAACGCTCTTCGACTCCGTCGACGCGACGCGCGGTCCGCTCGCGTCGCAGCGTCCGATCGAGACCATCGTCGTCTGCGAGCGCCGCGCGCTCGAGGAGCTCGTCGCACGCATCGCACGCGAGCGGCGCGTGGCCTTCGACACGGAGACCGATTCGCTCGTGGTGCCGCTCGCGCGGCTCGTCGGGCTCTCCTTCGCGCTCCGAGAAGGAGAGGCGTTCTACCTCCCGCTGCGCTCGCCCGAGCAGTCGTCGCATCTCTCGCTCGACGAGGCGCTTCCCATCCTCAGGCCTGTCCTCGAGGACGCAGGAATCGCGAAGGTCGGCCACAACCTGAAGTACGACTGCGAGGTCCTCGCGAACCACGGTGTGTCGCTCGCGGGCATCGCGGGTGACTCGATGCTCGCGAGCTGGCTCGCAGATCCGACGCGGCCGACGCATGGCCTCGATGCGACGAGCGAGCATGTCCTCGGCGTGCGTCCGATCCCGATCGAGGCCGTGATCGGCGCGAAGGGCGCGGGACAGCGCAGGTTCGACGAGGCGCCGCTCGCGCTCGCGGCGCCATATGCCGCCGAGGACGCGGAGATCGCGCTCGCGCTTTGCGCGCGGCTCGAGAAGACGCTCGCGGAGCGCGGCCACGACCGCGCCTACCGCGAGGTCGAGGTTCCTCTCGTTCCCGTGCTCGCGCGCATGGAGCGCGCGGGAATCCGCGTCGACCGCGACGAGCTCATGCGGCAGCGGCGCGAGCTGGAGGTCAGGCTGGTCAAGCTCCGCGACTCCATCGCGGAAAGCGCGCCGTGGCCCTTCAACCCCGACAGCCCACGCCAGCTCGCGCAGATCCTGTTCAACAAACCCGCGGACGAGCCGAGCGGGCTCGGCCTGAAGGTCGTGAAGCGCGGCGTCACGGGTGCCAGCACGGACAGCGAGGTCCTCGAGAAGCTGGCCGAGGATCCAGCGTGCGCTTCGCCGCTGCCAGGCCAGATTCTCGAGTACAGGCAGTTCGCGAAGCTCGTGGGAACCTATCTCAAGGCCCTCGCCGACGCGATCGTGCCAGAGACAGGGCGCATCCACTGCAAGTTCCACCAGACGGGCACGGCGACGGGGCGCCTCAGCTCGAGCGACCCGAACCTGCAGAACATCCCGATCCGCACCGAGGTTGGCGCGGCGATCCGCCGCGCCTTCACGGCGGGCGATGGCATGATGCTCGTGTCCGCCGACTACTCGCAGATCGAGCTGCGCTTCCTCGCGCATCTTTCGGGGGATCCGGGGCTTTGCGGGGCGTTCGAGCGCGGTGAGGACATCCATCGCGCCGTCGCCGCGGAGGTGTTCGGCGTCGCGCTCGACGCGGTCGACGATGCGCAGCGCTCGGCCGCGAAGATGGTCAACTTCGGCATCGTCTACGGCATCACGGCGTCGGGCCTCGCGCGGCGGCTCGGACCAGGATGGAGCGTCGGGCGCGCGAAGGAGATCATCGAGGGCTATCGCAACCGCTTCCGCGGCATCGACGCGTTCCTCGAGGGCGCCGTCGCCGCAGCGCGCAAGAGCGGCCACGCGACGACGATCCTCGGCCGTTGGAGGCCGATCCCCCAGATCGAGTCGCGCAACCCCGCGGAGCGCGCCTTCGGCGAGCGGATCGCCGTGAACACGGTGGTGCAGGGCTCTGCCGCCGACCTCATCAAGATCGCGATGATCAGGCTCGACAAGGCCCTCTCCGAGCGACACCCGCGCGCGCGCATGCTCCTGCAGATCCATGACGAACTGCTGGTCGAGGCTCCCGAAAGCGAGGCCGCCGCGGTCGCGACGCTGGTCGGAGAGGTGATGCGGGGCGCGATGACGCTCCGCGTCCCTCTCGAGGTGTCCTCGGCCCTCGGATTCCGCTGGTCGGATGTCTGAGAAGTCGCGCCGCGCGTGGACTCTGGCGGCCACCGGCTCTCGGAGTCGACCGATTTCGACGGTGTTCAGGCCCCCTTGACGGCGTGTTTCTTCTTGCTATTCTCTCCCTCCCTGCGTGATTCCACGCAGGTGTTGGGGCGGTAGCTCAATTGGTTAGAGTACCGGCTTGTCACGCCGGTGGTTGCGGGTTCGATTCCCGTCCGCCTCGCTTTGGTTGGAGCGTTCGCAACTGAAGACGACCTGCGGCTTTGCCGCAGGTCTTCTTCTTTGCTCACTTTGGCGTTGTCGGCATCAATGGGGGCGCAACGCCATGAGTGCCCGTCAGACGCAGTCCGAACGAAGTTCGGGCGGAGTCTGCGGAACCGACGGCGTCGGACTCGAACGCCACTTGATGCTGCAGCCGATCGAAGGCTTCTGCTCCGCAGCAGGTGCGCGCCCATGCACCACCGCCTCGAGCGCGGCACGCAGGTCGGCGCCCGTCACCAGCATCCCGGACTTCGGCCTGCTGTCATCGATCTGCCCTCTGTAGACGAGCCGATGAGATGAGTCGTACAGGAAGCAGTCGGGCGTGCACTGCGCATCGAACGCGCGCGCCACAGCCTGCGACTCGTCGAAGAGGTACGGGAAGCAGTAGCCCGCCTCGCAGGCCTCCGCCGCCATCTTGGCGGGCGCATCGTCGGGATAGGCGACGGGGTCGTTCGAACTGATCGCGACGACCACGACTCCGCGGGGGATCCACTCGCGCGCGATCGCCGCGATCTCCGCGCGCACATGCTTCACGAACGGGCAGTGGTTGCAGAGAAAGAGCACAAGGAGCGGTCGGCCACGCGCGTCGTCGCGCGACATGCGGAAGCCGCGCGGATCCGTAAGATCGAAGGCGGGGCAGGGCGTGCCGAGGGAGACCATCGTGCTTTGCAGAGGGGGCATGGCGTGTATCGTAGGGCGGCATGCCAAGACGGACCGACCAACGCGACGAGTGGGAGGACGACAAGTGGGAGGACGATCGCGACGCGAGCGGCCCACTCGGCAGCCCTGCGTACGACCATGCGATGGACTCCTCGGATGAGGATCCGCACGACGCCGCGGATCGTGCGCGCTTCTCGTCGGAGAAGGGATTCTGTCCCGAGTGCGGCGAGGAGATCTACGACGCGGCGGACATCTGCCCGAAGTGCTTCTCATGGATCGACGGCGCCACACACCGCAGGCGCGCGCGGTTCTCGGCGGGCTTCCGCAAGGTGGTCGTCACGGCGCTGCTCGCGGCGTTCTTCTCGGGAATGATCGGCTGGCTTCTCTTCATCTTCCTGCGCTGAGCCTCGGAGCCTGCGCCCTACGCGTCCTCGCGGGTCTCCTCTCCTGGGTGTTCCCTGATGGTCAGCCTGTCGAGCTCGGGTCTCTGAAGCAGCCGCAGGACGACCTCCGGCGCCAGATCCTCGGCCATGCACGACTCCTCAGAAAGTCGGTGGACGCGCTGCGGGGTCCTCCCTCTCCATGCAAAGGGCGGCGCCGCACCACCCACGCCGCGGTCCCCACGAACTCTCAGGGACAGCCCCCGTTTCCTGAAATGCGTTCGGATCGGCGGCGCGAGCTCCGAATTCCATCTCCCTTCTCAGAAGGAGTTTGCGTGCTCGTCCCTCGCGCTTCGGTCGGCTCGGGGCAAGGTCGCGGTGGCCTGAATGGGGTACACTCGGTACGGCATGCGCTCTCAGCGACCCATCAGCGTTGTTGTGGCGGACGACCATGCGCTCATTCGTTCTGCGCTTGTGTCCGTTCTTGAATCAGCGGGCGACATCAAGGTCGTCGGCACGGCGTCCGATGGCTCGCAGGCCGTCGAGCTTGCGCATGCCCATTCGCCCGATGTGGTCATTCTCGATGTCGGCATGCCAGGCGTCGACGCCTTCCATGCGGCCTCCCACATCCTGCAGCTCAAGCCTGCGACGGGAATCATGTTCCTGACGGCAAGCGACCATGACCGCTCGATCGAGCAGGCGCTGAAGGTGGGGGCGCTCGCCTATGTCGTGAAGAGCGACAGCCCCGAGTTGATCCCCGAGGCCGTCCGCGCCGTGGCGCGCGGTCAGCAGTACTTTTCTCCGAAGGCCGCCGAGCGTGTGCGTGTGGCGGGGACGGAGATCAGGAGGCGCAAGATCGTCGGCACGCGCGGCGCGAGCCTTTCCGATCGCGAGGTCGAGGTGCTCCGCTACATCGGCCGTGGATTCGCCAAGAAGCAGATCGCAGAGATGCTCGGCATCTCCGTCAAGACCGTCGACAAGCATGTGACGAGCGTGATGGAGAAGCTCGACATCCACGACCGCGTGGAACTCGCGCTCTATGCGGTGCGCGAGGGGCTGATCTCCGCGTGACGCGTGCCGCGCGACAAGGCGGGATGTCTTCGCGCGAGCCTCTCGTCGTCCTCTGGAGGGGCGAACGCGAGGCCGCCATCGACAAGCCCGCGGGCCTCTCGAGCGATCGCCCGCAGCGGGAGGCGGGTGCCGCAGGGACCGCGCTTGACTGCGCCATCGTGCGTGCGAGGGAGCAGTTCGGCTGGCCTGAGGCGCAGTTGCCGCATCGGCTCGATCGGCCGACGAGCGGCGTCCTCATGATCTCGGCCGACGCAGCGCAGGTCGCCGAGCACGGTCGCGAGCAGCGCGAGGGGCGTTGGACCAAGTGGTACATCGCGCGCATTGCTTCGCACGGCGCCGTGCGCGCCTCAGCGCAGTCGCTCCTTGGCAGCCATGTCGCGCACCTGCGGCGCGAGGGCAGGCTTGCCCGCGTTGTTCGAAGCGGTGGCGACCGCGCGGCGCTCGAGGTGCTCGCCGTCGCGGAGGCCGCCGACGCGCGGACAGACGCGCATGCGTTGATTCGCCTCGACACCGGACGCTTCCACCAGATCAGGGTGATGCTGGCGTCCCTCGGGTTTCCGCTTTCGGGAGACGAGGATTATGGCGGCGCGGGAAAGCGCTTCCAACTCGTCGCGGCCGCGCTTGCGATCGAGCGCGGCGCCGCGTCGCGCGTGATCGAGGCGCCGCTTTCAGCGTCGGACGGCGTGCCGCCGTCGATCGGCGCTGCTCTCGCCCAGACGCTCAACGCGTGGCGAGCGCGCGCGGGTCCTCGCGGGGCGCGCTGACCCACATCGACTTGCCGAACGCATTCGTCGCGAACTGCGAGAGCGCGCGGCGCCATCGCGATGCGTCGTCCGGGCGCAGCGACGCAGTCAGCGTGGCGTCGAGCCCGACGGGGCTGAGCAGATCGACGAAGCCGTCCGTCTTCTCGAGGAGGGTGAGCGTTCCGCCCTCGATCTCGAGCGTCATGGTCTCGTCGCCAGGCTCGCCATCGAGCCGCGCGAATGCGGCGCCGCCGTAGAGCCCAGACTCGCCGTTCGAGACGATGAGCACGCGCGTGACGAGGTTGGTCGCGGTCGGATCGAGCGGCGTACGGCCAGGCAGCGGCAGCCAGATCAGCTGGGCATGCAGGAACACGCCATCCACGAGCGGCGTTCCCGCGTCGTGCGCGAGAAGCGACGCGAGAGGCACATCGCTGAACCAGAAGCTGTGCTCCGCCTCGCGCGAGGCGTAGCTGCCCTCGATGAACACCCGGTCGAAGGCCAGTCGCTTCGGCCCGAGCGACACGAGCGCGGCCTCGCCCACCGTCTCGTGCGAGGCGCAGCCTGCGGCGAGCGTGAGAGCGGCGGTGCATGAAAGTGCGCCGATGGCGCGCGACAAAGGTCGAGATCGTTTCATCCCACATCTCCAGAGAGGCGCAGCGGTTCGTCAGAGGCGAGAGACCGCGACACGGCGCGATCCCGCGGCGCGGGGTGCGCGCCGAGCCCGAGCAAGGCGATCGAGTCGCGCTCCACGATCTCGCGCAGCACCGAGCGCGAGATGCGGGGGAGCCATGACTGCTGGAGCATCGCGTTGACTCCGTAGATCGACTCGATCGCGCGGGCGGGGGTATCGAACGGGAATCCCGAGGCGAAGAGGACGCGCGAATCGACGCAGAGATCGCGGGCCATCTGCAGCGCGTGGAGGAGTTCCCATGGACGCGCGGCGATCCCTCCCGTATGCGTGTAGACGCGGTCGTGCTTGGCGAGGAGGGCAAGCGTCTCGTGCACGAACGGAGCGCCGAAGCCGCCGATCACCAGCGACAGCCGCGGGAAGGCGCGCGCCACCTCGTCGAGAAGGAACGGCCGCGCGAACTCGAGCCGCGACGAACTCGGCTGCGGGCCGGTCCAGCCGAGCAGCACGGGCAGTTGGTTCGCCTCTGCGCGGTCGAAGACGCGCATGGCGCGCGTGTCGCTCGGGTTGAAGCCCTGCGTGGCGGGGTCCATCCAGATCGCAGAGGCGCCCTCTCTCCGCGCGGACTCCACCTCGACTGCTGCGTTCGGCCGCAGAGGATCGATCGCGCGGGCGAGGAAAATGCGCCCCTCGGACCCGCCCACGACGCTCCGAAGAGCCTCTTCTGCGACCGCTCCACGGAGGAGCTCGCTTCGGAAGCCGACGACGATCGAGGCGTCCACGGGGCGCGATGCGGCGCCGTGCGCCTCCGCGGTCGCGTCGGGCTGCACCCAGCGCGCAGAGGCCAACCTCCGCACGGACACGGCGATCTCCTCGCCGAGTTCCTCGAGACGGGTCCAGATCCTCGTGTCGACATCCACGATCATCGCCGCCCACTGTACCCGCCTTGCCGAGCGCCGTGCGTGGAGCACCTATACTCAGCCCCATGTCGACGCCCGTGTGGCAACCAGATGAACTCCGCACGGACCCCCACGGGAGGTCTGACAAGCCCGCCAAGGTGCAGGCCATGTTCGCGTCGATCGCTGGCGCCTACGACCTGAACAACAGGCTGCACTCGTTCGGCCTCGACCAGTCGTGGCGGCGTGCGGCGGTGCGGCTCGCCGAGGTGCGGGCAGGCGATGCGGTGGTGGATGTCGCCTGCGGCACGGGCGACCTCACGGAGCTCTTCGCTCTGTCGGGAGCTGGCAGCGTGCGGGGGATCGACTTCACGCCGCCGATGCTCGACATCGCCCGAGACAAGTGGTCGCGGCACGGCGGCCCGCGGGAGGCGCGCGGCGCTGTCACGCCGACCTACGAACAGGGCGACGCGACGGCGCTGACCTTGGCCGATGCATCGGCGGATGTCCTTTCGATCGCGTTCGGCCTTCGCAATGTCGGCGAGCCCAAGACGGCGCTGCGCGAGTTCCGCAGGGTGCTCAAGCCCGGCGGAAGGCTGGTCGTGCTCGAGTTCGATGAGCCGCGCAACCCGCTCATCCGCGCGATGAACCGCCTCTACACGCATCACATCATGCCGTGGACCGCGTCCCTGATCGCGCGCGATTCCTCGGGCGCTTACCGCTATCTGCCCCGCTCTGTGGAGACATTCCTCGACCGCGACGGGCTGCGCCAAGCGCTCCTCGAGACGGGATTCACCGAGATCCGGCAGGAGCCGCTCACCTTCGGCACCTGCGTGGTGACCGTGGCGCGCTGAACCTCGAGAGAGCGACACCCGTGGGAGCTTGTCGCTTCGTCCTAGGGAGCGCGCGGAGTCTCGGTGCGCAGAGTCCGTCGGGCGTCTCGGCTGCGACTGGCCGGAGGGTCCGACCACGACCTCGAGCCGATGCGCAGGCGGGGACTCGCCGCGCGTCCTTGTTTCGGGAGGGCAGTCATGGCTGACCTGAGGAACGAGAGTCGGGAACTGCAGGCGCAGCTCGAAGAACTCGTGGCGAACATCCTCGTGCTGCTCGCGGAATCGCAAGGCTTCGTCTCGCGCTTCCTCGGGGGGCGTCGAATCGAACCAACTGTTCGCAGAGATCGGGCGCGAGCGGGCTGATGCAGTGGTCGGTTATGCGGTCGCGGCAGCGGGCGGCCCCCGCATTCGGCGACTCCTTCGGATGCTCGCCGAGCACGAACCGGTGCGCGGGCCCCGAGTGACGGGCGGGGGTGGGCTCTTCAACCGCGTTCCCGGCCTCGCCGAGGAACTCGGGCTCCACTTCGGAGGCGAAAGCCCCTTTGGCTTGCTTGAGGCGCTCTCGGCGAACCTGTCGGGCGCAGCTCGATCGGCCGTGGCACCGTCCTTCACGCAGCCCCGAGGTCAGGCGGCAGAGGGCCGTTCCTCACGGGCAAATGGTGCGGATTCGGCAACGGGATGGCGGAGGGGGCGTACACTCAGGGCCTCCTCCCTGCCTGCCCCTACTGCGGTTCCCGTCATGCTCGATCAACGCACGGAACGCCTCGTCATCCAGCGCGCCCGCCAGGGCGACCGCGAGGCGATCACCACCCTGATCCAGTCGTACCAGCGGCCGCTCGAGGCTTTCCTGTTCAGGCTCTGCGGAAAGCCAGAGCTTGCCGAGGATCTCGCGCAGGAGGCGTTCGTGCGCGTGATCCGCTCGCTCGACCGCTTCGACGATCAGTACCGCTTCTCGACCTGGCTCTTCACCATCGGCAAGCGGCTGCTCGTGAACGCGCAGCAGAAGATGCGGCCCACATCGGACAGCGAGATGGTGGAGTACCGTGCGGGCGACGCGCGGACGCCGCTCCTCGCGGTCGAGAACGCCGAGCGCGAGCAGCGCGTCTGCAGGCTTGTCGAGATCGCGATCGATTCGCTCGTCTCGCCTCAGCGCGAGATCGTGCTCCTCTTCCATCAGCAGGGTTGGCCCGTGCAGCGCATCGCAGTCGAGCTGGGCATGCCCGAAGGCACGGTCAAGAGCCATCTCTTCCGCGCGCGGCGCCGCATGCTCTTCGCGATCGAGCAGAGCGGCGTCTCGAACCCCGACGAGGTGCTCCGATGAACTTCTTCGGAGGAGAGGATCGCGCGTGCGGGCCGCAGCGCATGCTGGTGCGCGTCCTGCTCGCGCTCCGAAGCGAGGCGCGACGCTCGCCCGATCCCGCGGCGGATCGCCTGCGCGCCGAGCAGCTCGCCGACAGGATCATGGCGGAACTTCCGCGCTCGGTGCTTCCGCTCGGGATCACCGCGCTCGTCGTCGTCGCCGTCGTGTGCGCTGGGCCGCTCCTGCGTGATGCGCTGACCGAGCGCACTGCGCTCGCGGGCCCTGCGCCCGTCGCCACCGTCGTCGAGGCGGGCATCCGAGAGCAGGGCGCCGCGCTCCAGGATGGCTTCGCCACCATCCGAGCCATCGTCGAGCCGTTCGCCGAGTCCGATGGCGTGATTCGCTCGGACGGGCCGCCTGGGGCGGCTGGATTCGCGCCGTGCTGCGACCCGCCGTGCGATGCCGCAGCGCCCTTCCCACGCTCGTGACCTTGTCATGCCCGCAGAGCGAACGCCAGTCGCCATCGCCGTCGGCGTGATCGTGACGCTGGTCCTCGTGCTGTTCACCCAGCGCGCGGCGTCAGACAACGCCGGCTTTGCGCTCGCCCCGAAGTCTGCGCAGTTCGCGCTTGACGCGCGCGACATGACGGGCGTCCTCGGCCCCGAGGATGCCGCGCTGCGGCCCGCGCTCGAGGCGCTCGTCGGCGAGGAAGCGCTCCGCACCTTTGATCGTCTTGCGCGGCGCGGGAACGCAGCCGCGGATGCGGTTGCGCGGGAGATCTTCGAGGGCCGCATCGCGCTCTACATCATCGAAGACGCAAGAGGAAGGCCCCAGTGGATGTTCGGCATCGAGGCGGACGACGCTCGGTGCGAGCGTGTCCTGAAGCTCTTCGACGCCCGCATGCAGGGTCCCGGACGCTTCGTGGCCGTCGCAGAGGGCCTCCTGATGCGTCGCGTGGGAGGCTGGCTGCTCGTGACGCCAGTGTCGCACGGTGAGGCTGCGCTCGATGCCGCGGCGCGCAGGGTGCTTGCCGAGGACGCGGCCTTGTCGCTTCTCGGCGAGCCGCTGATGCAGAGGTTCCTCGCCGACGAGTCGCCCGTGCGGCTCTTCATCCGTCACGATGCGCCGCTTGGCGGCGCGACGACCGTGGCGCTCTCGCGCGGCACAGCGGGGCTCCGCGCCTCCGTCGTCGGCGAGTACGACGCGCCGCCGCTTTCGCCCCCCGCGCGACGGGTCGAACTGGACGCGGCCGTGCTTGCGCGGCTCGAGCAGGGTTCGGCCATGGTGCTCGTCCATCCGACGGAGGGCGCTGCGGACGGAATCGGACCCATCTGGTTCACCCTCGTTCCCGAGCTGCGCGCGTCGCCCGCGATGCGGGCGAACCTTCTGGGCGAGCGCGTGATCGCTGTCGGTGCCGCGCGCGATGGCGCAATGCCTGCTGTCGCCATGGCGTGGCGCGTCGACGATGCCGAGCAGGGGCGGCTCGACCAGGATCTCTACATGCAAGGCGTCTGTTGCGGCTGCGAGCGCGCGCTCGAGACGGAAGGCACGCAGGCAGGCGGTTCTCCGCGTCGGGTGGTCGTCGAGGCGGCGCAGAGCGGTGCGTCGGCTGCGACGGGCGCGGCGCAGCGCGAGTGCGATGTCGTGGGGCCGTTCCTCGACCGCTATCTCGGTAAGCCGTTCAAGCTCGGTTCAAGCGTGCTCGTGTGGTCGACCGTCGAGACCCCATGCGGTGGCTGGCAGGTCTATGCCAACGATCGCGCGTGGCTCGATGCCGTGTCCGAGCGGCTGAAGGGCGACCCGTGCGAACAGGGTGCAAAGGCGGTTGCGGCGGGGCTTGGCTATTGCGACGGCGTCCGCATGGGCGCGCTGCTTCGCACCTGGAAGCCGCTGTCCGCCCCCGCCTCGGCGGCCGGCGAGGACCGCGTCACCCGCGGCGTCGTTGCGCTTGCTGAAGCGCTCGAGCGGCTTGGGCGCATGCGGTTCCGCTACGACTTCGCGGGCGAGCGGACGATTCGCGCGGAGATCGAGTTCGACGAGCGGGCCCGCCCCGCACCCACGACGAGGTCCGCGCCGGCGGCGCGGGGCGTGCGGCCGTGAGCACGGTGGGCGGAGGCACGAAGCGCGAGCGGTCGCGGGGCGAGATCCTCCTACGGAGTTCGCGTCACCCGCTTGTGGCGCGGTTGGCGGACGGAATCGCCGATGCTGGCGTGGCGGTGGATGACCGGCTGGTGCTCCTCGTGAGCGGAGGCGGCGATTCGCTCGCGCTTCTGGTCCTCATGGCCGCGCTGCGCGAGCGGACAGACCCAGCGCTCGACTCGCTCGCCGTTCTGTCTGTCGACCACGGCCTTCGT
>JBIKTI010000514.1:0-2564 GCA_044348205.1 Phycisphaerales bacterium
CCGCCCGCGCCGCGGTAGGGGTCACCACGCCGGAGCCGCGGATCGTGACCGCCCCCATCCAGCGCGCCACGGCGATCCGCTCGCTCCTGCCCGATTCGATCGACGGCTTCCCCTGGGGCGGCCACCTGGGCCTGCGCATGTATGAGGAGCTGGTGGCGGGTCTCGATCCGGCCGTGTCCACCCTGCTGTTCACCAACACCCGCAACCAGGCCGAGCGCTGGCACCAGTGCCTGCGCTTCGCCTGCCCGGAGATGGAAGGCGCCCTGGCCCTGCACCACAGCGCCATCGACCGGGCCGAGCGCGAGGCGATCGAAGCTGGCGTGAAGGCCGGCGCGCTGCGCTGGGTGGTGTGCACCAGCTCCCTCGATCTGGGCGTGGATTTCCAGCCGGTGGAGCGGGTGGTGCAGATCGGCTCAGCCAAAAACCTGGCGCGGCTGCTGCAGCGCGCCGGCCGCAGCGCCCACACCCCCGGAGGCACGTCGCAGGTGCTGTTCATGCCCACCAACGCCCTCGAACTGCTGGAGGTGAGCGCCATGCGGCGCGGGCTGGAGCAGGGGCTGGTGGAAACGCGGCGGCCGCCGCGGCTGGCCCTCGATGTGCTGCTGCAGCACCTCACCACCCTCGCCTGCGGGCCGGGCCTCGATCCGCAGGCGGAGCTGGCGGCGGTGCGCAGCGCCTGGAGTTTTCGCGAGCTGAGCGAGAGCCAGTGGCAGTGGTGCCTGGATTTCCTCGAGCACGGCGGCCGCTGCCTCGGCGCCTACCCCCGCTATCGCAAGCTCGTGCCCAACGGCAACGTCTACCGGGTGGTCGACAAGGCGATCGCCCGCCTGCACCGCTTCAACATCGGCACGATTACGGCCGATCGCTCCGTCACCGTGCGCTTCGTGCGCGGCGCCGTGATCGGCCACGTGGAGGAGGCGTTCATCGGCCGGCTCAAGCCCGGGGATGTGTTCTTCTTCGCCGGTCGGCAGCTGGAATTCGTGCGCCTGCGCGAAATGACCGCCCAGGTGAAGGCCACCACGAAAAAGAGCTCCACGGTGCCGGCCTGGGCCGGCGGCCAGATGGCCCTCTCCGATCTGCTCAGCCAACACCTGCGCGCGGAGGTGGATCGCTGCGCCCGCGCCCTGGCCGGCGAAGCTGCTGATCAGGGCGATCTGCTCGACACCCCGGAACTGCAAGCGCTCGAGCCGCTGCTGCGCCGCCAGGCCGACCTCTCCCGCCTGCCGCGCGAGGGGGAGTTTCTGGTGGAGGTGTGCCGCAGCCGCGAGGGCAGCCACCTATTCGCCTTCCCCTTTGAGGGGCGCTTCGTGCATGAGGGCATCGGCTTTCTCTGGGCCTGGCGCCTGGCCCGCCACCGCCCCAGCACGATCACCGTGTCGGTGAACGACTACGGCTTTGAGCTGCTCGCCCCCAAGGGCTACCCCTTCGCTGAGCTGCTGGAGCTCCATGGCGACGACCTGCTCGACGTGAGCAGCCTCAACGCCGACCTTGAGCAGGCGGTGAACCTCTCCGAGCTCTGCCGCCGCCGCTTTCGCGCCATCGCCCAGGTGAGCGGCCTGATCACCCAGGCCATGCCCGGCCAGGCAAAAACAGGCGGCCAGCTGCAGATCAGCGCCGCCCTGCTCTTTGATGTGTTTGAGAAGCACGAGCCCGACCACCTGCTGCTGGAGCAGGCCCGCCGCGAGGTGATCGAGGAGCAGCTGGAGCTGCCGCGCCTGCAGGCCGCCCTGGAACGCCTGGCTGCCAGCCACTGGCTGCTGGAGCGCACGCCCCGCCCCGGCCCCCTGGCTTTTCCGCTGCTGGTGGAGCGACTCAACAACCGCATGAGCAACGAATCAGTGCTGGAGCGGGTGCAGCGCCTGATCGCGGAAGCTTCGGCGGCAGAGAGGTTGTGAGGTGTGCAGCCGCCCGATGGCATCCACAGACCATTTCGGGCCGTAGCTGCAGTGATCGCATGCAGGTTCAAGGCCTGCTGCCAGTGCTCTCACAATCCCTGTCTGGTTGATGTCATCCGTTCGCCAGTGCACCAGCTGCCTCTGCTTTTGCCGCTTCCTGTTCAGTCAGCTGCGCAAGTTCCTCTCGCCGACGAACCTTGGCAGCGGCGCCAGCACCTGAGCCACCAGCGACGTCCCGCCCATCACCATCCGCTCGTGGCTGTGACAACTGAGCATTTCAACGAATAGCTGTGGTATCGCCCAAACTATGGATATCCGCGGCTCAGCGACTTTGCGAGGCCAACATCTTGCCCCAGCATGTCAATCAGAAGGGCTTCGAGCAGAAGCCGTCACGATTCCATCGCGACCACAGACAAGCAACGAAACTAAACCGAAGGACATGATCAATGGAATCCAAGACCATGCAATACAGTCATGCCCCACACAGCCAAAGCCAAGTCACTTGCAAATGTTAGGCGTTAACGGTTTTCAAAATCGCAAGCATCGTGCGAAACAGGCGAAGCAAAGACGGGGAACAGGGGTCAGCAAGTGCGCCCCGAAGCATTCGTTCAGGCAAGAAGTTCATCGTTAAAGCCATGTGTCAAATGGTATAATCATCAAGCTTGAGCC
>JBIKTI010000089.1:0-7863 GCA_044348205.1 Phycisphaerales bacterium
CCACCCGGAGATAAGTGTTGCTTTGAGACCCCTTGAAGACTACAAGGTTGATAGGCCACATGTGTAAGCGGAGAGATCCGTTCAGCTAAGTGGTACTAACGGTCAAAGACTTTGTCGCGTCTACCGGCTTCCGTGGCCCCTATTGTGGGTCGCAGCCGGAGTCGCCTGTGAACATGTCCAGTGCGATGCATGACACATATTGCTGCTATTCAGCCTTGCGATGCCGGAAGGCCTTGCAAGGATTTGTCGGTGACCATAGGCAAGGGGTCACACCTGTTCCCATCCCGAACACAGAAGTTAAGCTCTTGCCGCCGATGATACTGCTCAGCGGGAAAGTAGGTTATCGCCGACTTTATGAACAACGCCAGGGTAAACCCTGGCGTTGTTCTTTTTTGGACTTCTTTTTCGATGCGGCGCGTCTGCGTCTGGAGATTGGTTGCACGGTCGACCGCCTAGCTTGAGCAAGGATCGCCGGTCAGCACTCAGGAAGTTGGGCGATTTTAGATTAGAAGAACTGCGATGCGCCACGCCCGGTGGATTCCGCGTAGACTTCTGTCCAATGCCAGGCGCGCGAAACGCGCGTTCGAGCGTTTCCGTCTTGCCTCGAGACGGTGTATGGTCTCGGTTTCGGGCCGCGCGTGCGGCCCGAGGGGCCATCGAGGCCGCGACCGATCGGTGTCGAGTCGCGTTGTTCTTCCAGATGGGGCTGGGAGTGTGCACCGTGCCGATGTTCAAGATCTATGTGGGGAATCTCGATCCTCGCTCGACAATTGCGCAGGTTCGCGAGATCTTCTCCCCGTTTGCCACCATCGAGGACGCCGTTCTGGTTTCCGATTCGACGACGGGCAAGCTGAAGGGCTTCGCCATCGTCATGATTCGCGACGAGGAGATCGGGCGAGCCGCGGTCAAGGCAACGCAGGGCAAGAGGCTGCTCGGCAAGACTCTCACCATCAACGAGGTGATGAAGAAGGGTGCCGCTGCAGCAAAGGCCGCGAAGGAAGTCCGTCAAGGTCCATTCGGGCCGCACTTCAACCGCCAAGGTGGGGGGCGCGCTGGCGGTGGACGCGGCGGTCTTCGCCGAGGTCAGAACCGAGGGCCTCGTGGTCCTTCCGCAGGCCTTGGCGGATCGGTCGGTGGGTTCGGCTCTGGCCAGGGCGGGGTCAGTCCCCAGACTTTCCGTTCGATCGACGGACCGAGTTCGTCTCCTTACCCGAGGCGTGATCCATCGAGGCCACCGTCGGACGGCGGGCTGCGAGGTCCTGAGTCAGGCTCTCCTGACCGGCCAAGCTGAGTTCAGCAGGGTGGTGAACTGACGGCCGCGAAAGCGTTTGGCTGCGCTGTTTCGCGTTGGCCATGGCGGCTTGACGGCCCAGTTTGCGGCCTTGGGTGTGGTTCGCGTGACTCAGATGTCAGCGAGGGCGCACGATGTTTGGTTGACATCTGGCTCGTGCGGCGCGCGGGTCGACGCGGCTGGGTCTGGCTCTGTCTGCGGAAAAGAAACGCGCGCGCACCGAATGGTGCGCGCGCGCTTTGAGTTTGCGTTGAGCGCGAGAGGCTGATCACCAGTCGCTGTCGAAGCGCTGCTCGCGACGGCTGTCGCGATCGCGATCCTGCTCGCGACCACCACGGCCGCCGCCGCCACCGCCGCCGCCGCCACCGTAGCCGCCACGGCCACCGCCGCCGCCGCCACCGAAGCCGCCACGGCCACCGCCGCCACCGCCGCCGCCGTAGCCACCACGGCCACCGCCGCCGCCACCGAAGCCGCCGCCACCGCCGCCACCAAAGCCGCCGCCTGGACGCGGAGCGCGGGGCTGCGCCTCATTGACGACGAGGGCGCGACCTTCGAAGTCCTTGCCATTCAGGTTCTCGATGGCAGCCGCACCGGCTTCCTTCGAACCCATGGTCACGAAGCCGAAGCCGCGCGAGCGTCCGGTCTCGCGATCGGTTCCGATGAACACATCCAGCACCTCACCATGCGCAGAGAAGATTTCACGAAGGCCATCTGGCGTCGTACGATAATTGAGATTTCCGACAAAGATCTTGAACATGTCTGGCCTCCTAGGCCAGTTTCGCGCCCTGTTATGCCCAACGGCAACCAAGGCCTTAGTGAACTCGCGACGCGCAGGGGACTGACAGTCAGTGGTGCGGTCAGCCGTGCACTGTACCGTATTTTCTGTCTGTCAAGGCCATCCAACACCCCGATTCGGCGCAGGTTACACTTCAGCCATGGCGTTTCTCGAGGTCAAGAGCCCCCGCTGGACGAGAAGAATCGACTTTGGATCGGATCCGATATCCGTCGGGCGGCACCCTGACAACCAGATCCAGGTCAACGACGATGGGCTCAGCCGCAAGCACTGCGTCTTCGAGAAGCGCCCAGATGGCTGGTGGGTGCAGGATCTTGGTTCTCGGAACGGCACCAAGGTCAACGGGGTACGAGTGGCGAACGCATCGCTCACTCCGGGAGATGTCGTGCGGGTCGGTAACCTCGAGATCCGATTCATGGCCCCCGAAGTCCCATCTCCTGGCGCCGGGCGCGCGGGGGGGGGGCGCACATCCGCGACTGTCGATGAGTCTCGGCAGGGTGCCGAGGGGTACGAGGCCTCGATCCGCCGAGTCTGCGAGGCAGCGCTGTCCAAGCAGTTCGGGGAGTCCGACATCGCGTTGGTCGACGCGAGAGGGACGGTGCTGCATGCCGCAGCGACGCCCGATGACGCCGCTCCGGCCGAGAGCGTGCGTCTCATGCGGCTCCTCCTTCTCGCATGCTTCCGCTCGCGGGCCAGCGACCTGCATGTCGAGCCCAAGGCGGACAAGGCGACGGTTCGCATTCGGGTCGACGGGGTGATGGTCACTCTGGTCGAGGATCTGCCCACCGAGGTCTTCCGCCGGCTGCTCGGCGTGACAAGAGTCCTCTGCCAGTTCGACCAGAGCGTGAAGGCAGAGGTTCTAGACGGTCACTTCAGCGTCGAGGTGAAGAAGCGCCGCGTCGACTACCGCGTGAGCCTGACGCCGGCAGTTCACGGGATGAAGCTGGTCCTGCGCGTGCTCGATCCCGCCAACGCGCCAAGCAGGCTCCATGAACTCGGGATGCTTCCGTGGATGTACGAGAAGCTCCGGACCGTGTGCAACCGCGACGCGGGACTCGTGCTCGCCTGCGGCCCGACGGGCTCGGGAAAGACGACCACGCTCTATTCGTGTCTTCGCGAGATCGACCTCGAGCAGCGCAACGCGATCACGATCGAGGATCCCGTCGAGTACCAGATCGACGGAGCGACCCAGATTCCGATCGACTCGAAGCAGGGGCACACCTTCGGAGGCCTTCTTCGTTCGATCCTGCGTCAGGATCCAGATGTGATCCTCGTCGGCGAGATCCGCGATGTCGAGACCGCCAACGTGGCGATGCAGGCGGCGATGACGGGGCATCTCGTTTTCTCCACCGTGCACGCCCGCGACACGATCGGGTCGGTCTTTCGTCTCCTCGATCTCGGCGTGGAGGGATATCTGGTCGCCAATGCGCTCGACATCGTCATCGCGCAGCGGCTTGTGCGCGTGCTGTGCCCGACCTGCCGACGCCAGACCGCGCCGACCCTCGCACAGCAACTCAGGATGGGCAAGGGCATCGAGGGCATGGCGACCATCTTCGAGCCCGTCGGCTGCGCCTACTGCCTCGACACGGGCTACTACGGTCGTCGCGCGCTGTTCGAGCTCCTCGAGATGAACGACATGCTTCGCGAGGTGGTCCTGAAGCAGCCCACGCCGCAGCAGATGCGCGAGGTGCTGAAGAGCGGTCTCTTCACCTCGCTGCAGGGCTACGGGTTCCAGCTTGTCATGAACGGGATCACGAGCTACGACGAGGTCGAGCGCGTGTCGGGGCCGGAGCACTGACGGCGATGCGACCCTCCGACGCCTTTGCCGTGCTCGGTCTCGAGCCGAGCTTCGAGATCGCAGCGCGCGATCTGCGTGCCGCGTGGATGCGCCGCGCGGCCGCTGCGCATCCTGACGCCGCGGGCGCGGTGGCCGAGAGCGCGCGCGTGAACGACGCGATGCGCGTCCTCTCGGATCCGATCCAACGGGCGCAGGCGCTGCTCGAGTTGCGGGGCGTGCGCATCTCGGAGGCCCGCGCCCTTCCTCGCGCGCTCCTCCTTGAGATGATGGAGCTTCGCGAGCGCGCCGATGATGTGGCAGGCGACGAGGCTGCAAGCGCTGCGCTTCGGGCGGAGGCCGTCGAGCGCCGTGAAGCCGAGATCTCGCGCATCGGAGCTGCGTTCGCGGAGATGGCGGACGGCGTCGGGCCGATCGCGACGATTGCGACGATCGAGGAGTCGATCCTCGTCGTCCGCGCCTTCGACCGCATGCTCGAGCAGCTGGCGCGTGAGGAGCAGCGGTCGGGAGGGGATGTGCCGTGACGAGCGACGACTCCACCTCGTCCCTGTCGCAGGAGCTCTGGACCCTGCCCGAGCTCGCCGCGATCGACATCGTCCTGTTCGCGGTGATGGTGCCGCTGCTGGCCGTCTACGCCTTCTTCAGCTTCATCGAGACCACCTACTTCGCGCTGACGCCCGCCGAGAGACTGGCCCTGCGGCGCGTCTCTCCGCGCGCTGCGGAGATCGTCGAGGGGATGCTGGCCCAGCCGAGGATCCTTCTCGTCGGCTCGATGCTCGGCGCTCTGCTGGCGAGCACCGCCTACTTCGTCGTGAGCTCCGTGCTTGTGACGCGCTTCGAGTCCTCGGTCCTTCTCTCGGTGGCTCTGGCCGCGCTCTCGCTCTTCGGAATGGTGCTTTCGGCCGAAGTCCTTCCCAAGCTGGTCGGGAATGCGGACCGCGTGCGCTCCGCACGCTTCGCGGCGCGCCCGACGGCGTTGTTCTGCACCCTGATCGGCCCCGTGGCCCGCGCGCTCGATCGCTTCATCCTCTCGCCGTTCGGGAGGCTCACAGCGGCCACGCCGTCGGGAGGCGTGGTCGACGCGGCCGAACTGGCGGCGCTCCTCGAGCAGTCTGCGCACGCGGGCGCGATCGATGTGCGCGAACGCGAGGCGATCGAGGGAGTCATGCGGCTCCGCAGGCTTCGCGTGCGGGATGTGATGACGCCGCGCGTCGATATGGCGTATGTCCATGGCGACTCCGACGATGCCGAGATCCTCGCGTGCGCGACCGCGGCTCGGCTCACGCATCTGCCCATCGTCGGCCACGATGTCGACGATGTGCGCGGAATCCTGCAGCTCAAGCGCTACTTCCTTCCGAAGGACCGGCCTTCACGGGCCGAGTGCATCGAGTCCGCGAGGTTCGTCCCCGAGCTCGCATCGCTCGAGCAGCTGCTCGAGCATTTCCGCCGCACGGGAAGCAAGCTTGCGATCGCGGTCGACGAGTACGGCGGGACAGCGGGCATCGTGGCGCTCGAGGACTGCGTGGAGGAGATCGTGGGAGACATCGCGGGTCTCGGAGAGCAGCCCGTCGACGCGCCCACGGAGGTCGCCGAGGGGGTGTGGAGAATCAGCGGTGAAATGGGCGTGTCGCGCTGGAGCGACCTCTTCGGCGCGCGCGTGGTCTCTCCACGGTCGAGCACCGTCGCGGGATTGATCATGCAGCGGCTGTCACGGCTCGCGCGTGCGGGCGACAGGGTGGAGATCGCAAACCTCGTGCTCGAGGTCGAGTCCGTCGCGGGCGCGAGGATCGTCAGCGTGCTCGTGTCGCTGCGTGTCGGGGGCGCGTCATGAGCGGCGCGGCGGAAGTCGTCATGCCTGCGGCCGAGATCGCGTTGTTCGCGGGCGTCGCCCTCGCGGGCATCGGCACCGCCGGGCTCTTCGCGGGCCTCGAGACCGGCATGTACACCATGTCGCTCGTGCGGCTCTCGGTGCGGGCATCGCGCGGCGATCGGTCTGCGGCCAAGCTCGAGCGCGAGAACGCGAGGCCGCGCCGCCTGCTCTCGACGCTTCTTGTCGCAAACGCCATCGCGGGTTGGCTCGCGAGCTTCGGCGTCTCCCAGATCCTCGACGGGCTTGGGTACGGCCCTCTCGAGGTCGTGCTGCTCGATCTGGTCATCCTGATTCCGCTCGTCTTCGTCTTCGGCGAGATGCTGCCCAAGGACCTCTTCCGCGTGCATGCCGACCGATGGATGCCGCGCTTCGCGGGGTTTCTCCACGCGGCTCGCCTCGTTCTCTGCTCCACGGGGCTCGTGCCCCTGGTGGTCGGGCTCGGGGCGATCGCCACGCGGCTGTTCGGTGGTCGGAGCGTCGAGCGCACGGAGTCGCGCGCGCGGATCGCGGCGATGCTGGCGGAGGGCGCTGGCTCCGAGGGCTTGAGCGAGACGCAGCTCGGCTTTGCAGACCGCGTCTTCACGATGCGCGAAGTGACCGTGGGGCAGGAGATGCGGCCGTGGCGCTCCGTCGCGTCGGTGCCCGAGGGCTGCTCGGGCGACCAGCGCGCACGGTCGTTCCTGCAGTCGTCCGCCAGCCGTCTACCCGTCGTCGCAGCCGATGGCCGCGTCCTGGGCACCGTCGCCGCAGTCGACCATCTCGCCGCACCCGAGGCCCCGAATGTCGCGATCATGCAGCCCGCCCTTCACCTCGCGTCGAAGATGTCGGCTCTCGAGGCGATTCAGGCGATGCGTCGCGAGCGCGTGCAGCTTGCGATCGTCGCGGACAGGCCCGATCGGCCGCTCGGGATCGTCTCCATGAAGGACCTTGTGGAGCCGTTGGTGGGCGATCTGGTGGCGTGGTAGGGGACTGGGAAACGGCCGCCCGAAGGGGCGGCGGACTCGGTTGCGGGCCTGATGAGCCTCGGCTATACTCGGCGGTCCGCTGCAGGGCGGAATGCGCGCTAGTAGCTCAGCTGGCTAGAGCACACCCCTGATAAGGGTGAGGTCGAAGGTTCGAGTCCTTTCTGGCGCATTGATCGGCACGCGACGCAGCCGCCCAACTCGGGCGGCTGCTCGCGCTTTTGGGCGGAGCGGGCCGCTGAGGCGGGGAGTGCCGCGCCATCGCTGGCACGGTTCGGTCGCGCAGCACCCGCTATCATCGCCGCCCCTCCCGCGCCGTCGGGAGACATCAACACGCCGAACTCAACGGAGTAACCGCCTCATGCGTCGCGCGAAGATCTCGATCATCGGAGCAGGCAACACCGGAGCCGCCTGCGCTGTCTGGGCCGCCTCGAAGGAACTCGCTGACATCGTCCTCATCGACATCAACGACGGCGTCGCCAAGGGCAAGGCGCTCGACCTCTACGAGAGCGCGCCGATCGAAGGCTTCGACTGCAAGATCGAGGGCGGCAGCGACTATGCGCTGATCGAAGGCAGCGACATCGTCGTGATCACCGCAGGCATCCCGCGCAAGCCGGGCATGAGCCGCGACGACCTGATCGTCACCAACATGGGCATCGTGTCGAGCGTGGCCGAAAAGGTCGCGAAGCACGCGCCGAACTCGATCATCATCGTCCTTTCGAACCCGCTCGACGCGATGGTCTACACCGCGTGGAAGAGCTCGGGCTTCCCTGCGCACCGCGTGCTCGGCCAGGCGGGCTGCCTCGACGTGGCGCGCTTCCGCGCGTTCCTCTCGATGGAGCTCGGCTGCTCGATCGAGGACATCCAGGCGCTGCTTCTCGGCGGTCACGGCGACGACATGGTGCCGCTCCCGCGCTTCACGAGCGTCCACGGCATCCCGATCGACCAGCTTCTCCCCAAGGAGACGATCGACAAGTGCGTCCAGCGCGCGAAGGTCGGCGGCGGCGAGATCGTCCAGCTGATGGGCACCTCGGCGTACTACGCGCCGGCGTCAGGCGTCATCCAGATGGCTGAGGCGATCATCAAGGACAAGAAGCGCATCCTCCCGTGCGCCGCGTACTGCGAGGACGCCTTCGGCGTCGCCCCGGGCGC
>JBIKTI010000550.1:0-2555 GCA_044348205.1 Phycisphaerales bacterium
AATAAAAACAAAATTAAGCATAACCGCTACTGCTACTGCTATTGATACAGTAGTAAAAGGAGTTCGATTAATTGATTTAGTTAAGCACAATGTTAAAAGTTTAGCCGATGTAGAAGTAATTGCACCCGATTATGATGTAAACGGAGAACACTACGACAATTTTGCTTTTAATGGATTATTATTAGGACAAATAACAGATAAACCATTTAACAACAAATTTAAAGAGTTAATCGGATTTACTGATGAAACTTGTAGCGATTATCAAGTCAATCCAAATACAGTTGAAATACTGCCTTATAATGAGTTTTATACCGATGAATTATTGGCTGAATTTGAAGAGTTACCAAGTTTTAGCACAAACACTAAGTATAACAAAAGATATACTCTTAAAACTGCTGATTTTAAGTATAAGCGGTCAAGTTCCGAAAGAGAAACAAACGGACAAAACTCCATTGATGACGTACATACTGAAACGCAAAAATTCATAACAGATACAGTTGATAGCAATTTAAAAGTAGAAATCAATCATATTAGAAGTGCGTTTTTGATTGAACAAGCTCGACAAAGGGCGTTTGATAATCAACAAACGACATCATTACAGAATGATGACAATTTGTTTTTATTAAAATGCGTTCCACTTGCACCAAGTAGCGAGGGTGGTTTTAGTGCGGTGTTGCTTCAACAAGTTGACACTACAACTAATAATCTAAAAATATTAAACAATAATATTGATGGAGATGGAATTGATTTTAATTGGACTTTATTAGGTTTCAAAGTTGGAGATGCTTTTTATATTGACTTAGGCACAAACGCTGGAGTTTATACAGTAATATCGATTACTTCAACAATATTGGAATTAGATAAAGTTGTTGGAGTACCTACATTTACAGGAGAAGAGTTTATAAAACTAAGATGGTATTTTACCGATGTACTATATACTAATCAAACAAACGAGGGATATACATTAATAGATGGTGTTGCAAACCCTACGGATTACTCAAATTTAGATTATAGCTGGGCAAGAAATATACAACGATGGTATCCTTATTTAGCAACTGCAACAAAGTTTAAACCAAACGGAATAATTAAAACAGCTTCTTTCAAAACAAATGGCAATTTAATTACTCAAAAGATTGGAGAAAGTCAAAGTTTAGCAGATAGTGGCGATATTACAAATAGCGTTATTTCAATACAAAAAATATTAAATCCTAACATTCACTCGGTAAAAGTTTATGCACCTTTTGATGAAGTAACAGAATTAATAGACGACATACAAAATAAAAAAGGATACGTTAAAGTGAACTTAAACGATGGCAGAACTGTAAAAGGGTACGTAAAAGAATTAGATTATAGTTGGATTAAAGAGGAATTAGATTTAGAAATTGAAGAAAAATTTGAGGGCGATTTTATGGAAATTACAAGTGATGGAATTACCTATCCACAATATCCAAATAAAAATAATTTAAATTCATTCCAAATTAATAATAATTTTGTAGTTTTGTTTGATGAAAATGATAATCAGTTATATCCACCAGTAAGATTTACTAAAATAAAAATTAATGGAGTTCAATTTACTGATTTAACAACGTTTACAGATGCTTTGACTACATTGATAGGATAACAACACAATTACTGTCGTGAGACAGAGATTTTATTTATGCAAGATTTGAGTTTTATTCGGCTTGAGCCAAACTTCCAAGATGCGAAGAACACAGGGCAAAGTAATATGGCTTCAATATTCTTTAATGGTCAAATTTGTTTAAGTCCGAATGAAACTTATTTACAAACTACAAATACAAAACTCGGCATTGCTTTTGATGGTAACTATCAAGTTACTATTATTGATTGCGATGGTTTACAATTAGAAGATATTACTTCAAAAGTAGCAATAAACGAAAGAACTATTAACGGACTTCCTCAAATAGATTTTGAGATTGTTAATGTAGGTTTTGACTACTACGCTAAAACTGTATTTTTAAAATTTAGGCATACTGTATCAAATTACGTTTGGTATTCCAACCCTTTAAATATTACCAATTACTTTATAAATGAAAGCTCCCGTTTTGATTATAAAAACGCTACTGATACATATTATCAATCAATCCGTTTAAAGACTTATTTTACTGTGCCCGATGCAGAAAGTCAAAGTAGCGAATATGTTACTTATGAGGGTAAAAAACTTAATTCAAGATTAATTACAACCGATTTAGAAAAATACATTTTTGATAAAATAGATAATTTCACTTATAGAAGGTTAAATAATCTATTGAGCAGAAATATAATTTACATAAATGGTAATCGAGTAACGGACAAACAAACTATACCAAGTAAAGATAGAGTTGCAGATAGTAATATTTTCAATATTGATTTCAAAGTAGCTATTGATTATAATGAAAATTATTTAAGTGAATTACAAATATTTGGTGTTTTTGATTTGATTAATAAACAACCTTTTGGAAGTTATACATTAGCTTCTTTGCCGAGTGTTTTTACAGGAACTTTTAACAGATTATTTACAAAAGAAATCGGCACAATAAAACTTTATAAAGACAACG
>JBIKTI010000473.1:0-2551 GCA_044348205.1 Phycisphaerales bacterium
GAAGGGCACGGTCGTCAACCTCATGTCGTACGGCGCGTTCGTGCGGCTTGAGGAAGGCATCGAAGGCCTCGTCCACATCAGCGAGATGTCGTGGACCCGCCGCGTCAACCACCCGAGCGAGCTCGTCTCGGTCGGCCAGGAGATCGATGTCGTCGTCCTCGACATCAACAAGGAGAAGCTCGAGATCTCGCTCGGCGTCAAGCAGACCGAGGTCAACCCCTGGGAGCTCGTCGCCGAGAAGTACCCGACGGGCACCATCATCGAGGGCAAGGTCCGCAACCTCGCCAACTACGGCGCGTTCATCGAGATCGAGCCGGGCATCGACGGCCTCCTCCATGTCAGCGACATCAGCTGGACGAAGAAGGTCGCGCACCCGAACGAGCTCTACAAGAAGGGCGATGTCGTCAAGTGCGTCGTGATCGATGTGGACCAGGAGAAGCAGCGCGTCGGCCTCGGCGTGAAGCAGCTCACCGAGGATCCGTGGGTCGAGGCGATCCCGTCGGCCTACCGCCCGGGCATGATCGTCAAGGGCACGATCACGAAGATCACCAACTTCGGCGTGTTCGTCGAGCTCGAGGAAGGCCTCGAGGGCCTGCTCCACATCTCGGAGCTCAGCGACGCCAAGGTCGAGAACCCGCAGGATGTGGTCAAGGTCGGCCAGGAGGTCGAAGTCAAGATCCTCCGCGTCGACACCGACGACCGCAAGATCGGCCTCTCGCTCAAGCGCGCCCAGTGGACGGGCGGCGGCGAGCAGCGCAGCTCCGAGGAGTTCGACCGTTCGTCGCCGTCTCCGCGCGGACCTCGCGCGGCGCCTGCACGCGGCGGCCTCGACAGCCACGGCGCCATGGGCTCGGACAAGTTCAGCTTCTGAACAGCCGGGCGCGGGGCATCCAGGAACCTTCGCGGCGGCCGGCACACAATGCCGGCCGCCGCGCTTCTTGTGAGGGGCTCCATCGAGGCGGGAGCGCGCGCCTGCCTTGCTCGGAACGAAAAGCGCGACCGAGAAGTCGCGCTCGCGAAGGGGTCGTGATGGCAGGAACTGTCCTCCTCAGAGGAGAACGATGAAGGCGAGCACCGTCAGAAGAAGGATCTTCCGCCGCGCGCTGATCGGAGCAAGGATGGTCGAGATGAGCATCTTGGTTTCCAACGACCTTCGCAACGCGCTTCACAGGCGCTCGACCGCGCGTTTCTCGGCCCCTCCGTCCGCACGGAGCGCGTGTTTCGCATGGCCTGCGCCGACGGCGCGCGACGGGGGGAATATGACACCTGTTCCGCGCGCTCGCCAGAAAAAAGAATGGCTCCGCTCAAGAAGCCTCGTGTTTCTTTTTCCCGTCCTCGCCGCGCTCCTGCACGCCCCGCTCGCGGCACGCGGCGAATCGACGCGCGCTGCAGACCCCGACTCGTCCGCGACGGAGACGGAGCCGACCGCGGCGACAGCGCTCTCCGCATATCTCGCTGCGCGCGAATGGCTCGATGCCGACGCGCTCCCCGCCGAGGGCGACGCAGCTGCGCGCGTTCCGCTCGAGGCGACGACCGCCGTGTGCGTCCTGCTGCGGCTCGATGGCCGTCTCGTAGGCGCAGGCCACGACGAGCTCGACGCCCCGCGCTCGACGGCGGCCGCAACCGCGGTCGGCTCAGAGCTCCTCCTGCGCCGCGCCGTCGGACGCGCGGTCGCGCGCGCGCTTGCCGACAGCACCATCGCCGCGGTGCGCGCCGAACTCGGCGACAAGGTGACGGCGCGCCTCTCGCTCGAGGTCGAGCTTGGCGGGCAGCTCCGACCACTCATCGGCCGCACCATCGCGGACGCCTCCCGACGCATCGCCGCCGGAAACGAGGGTGTCGCCGTGCTGCGCGGCGAGCGCGCGCACCGCGCGTTCCCGTCGCGGCTCCTCGCTGCAGACACGGCTTCGCGCACCGACCGCATCATCGCGGGGCTTCTCCTCGAGGCAGGGCTCCCTGCGAAGGATCTGCCTGAGTTCGGTGCGGAGGAGCGCGTCTCGCTCGCCCGCTTCCACTCGATCCGCCTTCGCGCAGATGCAGCCGACGCAGCGCCCGCGGCGGTCACACGCGCGGGGCGCCTCGTCTCGCAGCGCGAGCTCACCGAGGGCTTCGTCCGCGCATCGGCCGCGCAACTGGCCGCGAGGCTCGCTGCGCAGGTCGTTCCAGCCGACCCGACGCGGCCCGATGGACCGCAACGCCTGCTCGGAACGCTGAACCCGACGGCGGACATCTACGAGCCGCCGCTCGCAGCGCCAAGCGATGCGGCGCTCGCCAGCCTCGCGCTCGCCCACGCCTCGCGCTCCCCGCTGCTGCCGGAGCCGGTCCGAGTCCAGGCCGGCAAGCGCGCGGCCGCGCTCGTCGGTTGGCTGGCGGCGCTTCCCGACCCCGAGCATGGCGTCGCATCCGACTGCCTGGCGGCGATCGCGTCTGTCGAACTCGGCCTCGCGGAGCCAGCGCGCGCGGCGCTGCGCGATCGGATAGACGCCGCCGTCCGATCGCAACTCGCCGCAGACGATGGAGACGACGCCGCCAACGCGACGCGCATCGCGCT